>CAOJNR010000079.1 GCA_948439925.1 uncultured Clostridia bacterium | reverse complement strand
AAAATCTCTGATGATATTGTAATGAAGATCAACAACGAAACAAATAATAAACATGAAAAGCTTGACAAAAACATCTTATCAAACAACAGAAAGCGCCCTGGTCATGTGATTTCAAAAAGACATGCTGAATAAAAAAAATATTTCAAATTAAAAAACTTCTACAAAATTATGTAGGAGTTTTTTAATATGATATTATAAAAATAATTTAATCATAACTTATGTCAACTTAGCTCTCAAAGTTTCCAAGATCTTATTTTCAAGGCGAGAAACTTGAACTTGCGAGATTTTCAATTCTTCGGCAATTTCAGACTGTGTTTTATCAAAATAGTATCGAAGCATGATTATCTTGCGGTCACGCTCTTCAAGATGCTTTATCATCTCTTTAAGTGCCAAGTTTTCAAGAATGTTGGAGTTTGGCGCTTCTTGCGTGTCAACTCTGTCAATCACACTCAAAGTTCCACCCTCTTCTTCAAGCGGTGCATAAAGGGAAACTGGCATTTTTGCCGAGTCCATTGCAAGTATCACTTCCTGTTCATCCACACAAAAATGCTTAGCAATCTCTTCGATTGTCGGCTTGGTTTGGTGAACGCCAGAATATTCATCAATAAATTTATTTATCTGCAAGTTAAGGGTTTTTAAAGCACGCGAAACTTTCATTGCTCCGTCATCGCGCATAAAGCGTTTAACCTCACCTATCACCATTGGCACAACATAGGTGGAAAACTTGACATTGAATTTGCTGTCAAAATTATTGATAGCTTTCAAAAATCCAATGCAACCAATTTGATAAAGATCATCATACTCAATACCTTTGTCTTTAAACCGCTTTATCACGCTTTTTATCAGCGGAGAATTTTCCTCAACCAGCAGAGTTTTCGCTTGTTGGTCACCTTTTTGTGCTTTGGCAACCAGTTCAAGTGTCACTTTGCTATCAAGCATCATTCACCTGCCAACAGACTTTGACAGGGTTGAATTGCTTTGGTCATAATGACCTTTATTCCACCACTCTCATTGTTTTCAACTGTCAAACTATCCATAAATCCTTCCATAACAGTAAAGCCCATTCCACTGCGTTCTTCGCTTGGCTTTGTTGTGTAAAAAGGCTCGCGTGCCTTGTTGATGTTTTTAATCCCAACTCCTGCATCACTGACTTCAATGATGACATTATTGCCCTTAATCTCACAGCGCAGTTTTATAAGTCCGTCACAATTTGGATAAGCATGCACAACACAGTTTGTGACAGCTTCCGACACCGCGGTTTTTATGTCATTTATTTCATCAATGGAAGGATTGAGTTGCACGCAAAAAGCAGACACACATACGCGCGCAAAGCCTTCATTAATTGATTTTGCTTGAAACGTTATTTCAAAAACATTAGACTCTTTCATGATCACTCCTTGTATTTATTTTAGGCATTATTGTATAAAGCCCAGACATATTGAAAATTTTATCTATCTGATTGGACGGATTTGCAACGTAAATTGGAACGCGATGCATTTTTAAATTTTTATATCTTCCCAAAAAGACGCCAATTCCTGTGCTGTCCATAAAAGTCATTTCCGACAGGTCAATGATAACTTCCTTAAAATTTGCATTATCAAACAATTTATCAAGAGTTTCTCTTGCATACAGCGAACTGTGCTCATCAAGCTCGCCTTTCATAACACAATAAAGCGTGTTTTTTTTCATAGTGCTGAGTATTTGCATTTCTCCTCCTTACACAAAAAGCATAACACACTTTTTTATGCAAAGTTTGTCCTCTTTACTCGAAAAATTGACAATAAAAAAGAAAGGCAATTTTTGCCTTTCTAATAACTTTATTTTCTTTTTAAAATATATTTTTCATTTTGAAAACCCTTATCTCTCTTAACAAGCCAAACCTTTTCTATAAATTTGTTTTTTAGATAAAGTAATGAGATAAAAAGTGCCTAAGGCACACAAAAAAATCGGCTTTATAAAGCCGAAATTTTTTAGATGTTGAGAAGTCGCATAATTCTGCCCTTGACAATCATGAAGATAAGGTCAAGAATCCAAACAATAGTGAAGCCGAAAACTAAGCGGATAAGACCAGCAACAAGTTTTCCTTCCTTGAATCTTGTAATCGCGCCAAGAATCCAAGCAGTGAATGGAATGATAGCAAGAATAATACTTACAATTCTGCTAAGACCAAAATAATCTCTTCCTTTTTTAGCCATTTCTCTTTCCTCCTTGTTTTTATTTTAGCATAATTTCTTTTAATAACAAAACATTTTTAGAAATATTTTTTACGTTTTAAGAATTTTTTGAAATTTTCTCAAAATCTTCAATTTTTTTGTTGCATCTTGCAAAATATTTCACATAAGAATTTTTGCAGTAGCGCTTATGTCTGTTTTCTTCGCTTTCATTTGGTTTTTCAAAATGATAAGCTCCCCACACTTTCCACTTTTCAAACAAGCCAATCTTTATGGCATTGGTTGGGCAATGGAATGAACAACGCATGCACATTATGCACTTATCTCCAAAGTGAAACTTGCCATTCTCATCAATAGTAATATTGCCAACAGGACACATTCTGGCACACTTTCCGCAATGAATACATTTGCTGTTAACTTTATATTTTTTGCCGTTAAACCTTCCACCCCAAAACTCTATTCTGAAAACCCATGCAAGAAAATGACCCATAAAAATGTATTTAAGCTTTGCTTTCTTGCCTGTTGTGATTTCGTGATGGATAACAGGCATCATGCCCTGTGCCGTCTGCCACATATTGTAAGCCATTTCGTCTGTGTGGCGAAAGATGATATTATACGGCATTATGAGGTGATATTCATTCGTCAAAAGGAAATTGCGTTTTTTAAGCAATTTGCAAATTTTGTATGACGAAATGTTATTGAGTGCCAATGGCTCACCTGAGGTTTTGATGATAAAAAGTTGTTTTTTCACCTTTTGCTTTTGTATTTTTTTAACAAAATCAACCACAATGGAAGGTGCATTAAACGCATGGATTGGATAGGCAATTCCCAGTGCGTCATAGCCTTCCAAACTCATGTCAAGATCATTATTTTCAATTTTAACAACATCGATTTCGCCTTCTTTATAAAGCTCCGCGAATTTATCAACCACTTTTTTTGTGTTACCCGTGCCTGAAAAATAGCATAAAAGCGTTTTCATAATTTTTCCTTAATCCTTAGTTAATATATTTATCTTTTTTTAAGATTATTTCAATTTATCGCACTTTGCAACAAAATTCTTGTCAAGATAGTAGCGATAATCCTCATCCTTCTCATGAGAATCATACCAAATTTGAGCAAAAATTTTATCCTTTTTTGAAAGCCTGTCAAAATCCCAAACATTTTCTTTATAAATTGGATTCATCCAGTGTCCAGCTCTGAGAACTGTGAATGGATTTGCAAAAAATCTTTCGCCATCCTGAGTTTCCCATTCAAGCTTGGAATACTCGCCAGCAAACTTCTTGGAAATAAGCTTTCCTCCATGCATTTTTGCAACGTTCTGACAATCTTTCAAGGTTATTTCGCCGTCTATATCAAAGCCATAGTCAATCTTTGGTGCGTTTTTAGGATTTCTGAGTTTTTGATAATCCTCACTTTCACAAAGAAGTTTAAAGTTCTTCCAGTCAGTTGGAAGCTCTTTGAATTTATCCTTGCCGAAATATGCAATTTCTTTTGCCTCATCACCATTTTTTATCCAGCATTTAGGCGAGTTATAATTTTTGAACAATCTTTCGATTGCGCATTTGCGAATAAGTGATTTTGGAAGGATTTTTGCAAGTGAAAAATACTTATGATTTCTTCCATATTCCTTCCAAAACTCTTTGCAAGTTTGAGAGCGATAACCCACAAGTTTATCAAGTTTATCACTGTCAAGAAACCAAACGCCATGAAAATTTCTCATTGAGTTGTTGTTTGGCTTAAAGAAATCTTTAACGCTTCCTCCAATAAGCTTGAAACCGTCGTCAAGCGTATCATAGCCAGTCACACAGTTTTCAACGCCACCGCCAATATTGAAAACCTTGCCCCAGAATTTATTGCCAAGATCCTTTTTAATGTCAGCTTTCAATAGATTGGCAATAAGGACACCACTGTCATAGGCAGTAAGCCATTCAAGAGGCGCATCAAAGCAGGTATGAAACATAAGTCCGTCACTCATGTTATCTGTGAGCATATTGCCATGAAGCATTGCGGTCTGGCGAATCACTGCCCAAGTTTTGATTGCGCTTTCAAGCACTCG
>CAOJNR010000078.1 GCA_948439925.1 uncultured Clostridia bacterium | reverse complement strand
TAGAATAATTTTGTTCTTGCTGGAAGTGACTTTTTCACAAAAGTATACTATGCTAGTCCATATACAAAAAATGCCCATACAATGTATGGACATAAAATTTATTTTTCTTCTTGCGTGGCTGGAAACAGCAGTCTTTTTGCAATTTCAAATCGACTTTGCTTATATGAAACAAGCTCTTTGCAATAGTGATCAATCGCTTCCAAAATTTCCTTGTTTTCAAGTTCATTTTCTTCGCCCTTTGGGAGAATAAGTGTGATGCCAAGCCTGTCAACCTTTTTCTTTGTGAGAAGGTCTTTATATCTCGCCTTTTCAAAAAGAATTGTTGCCTCATAGCCAAGCCCGCCCAAAATTTTATAGCGATCACCTTTAACTTCAATTTCAATCTTTGGCTTGGTTTTACGCACGATTGAAACAAGATCGATTGTAAATTCTGTTGAAAAAGAGTTTTCGATTGCTTGCGAAATTTGAATAGGAAAATCCTTTGGCTCTTCCCTTCCTTCACATTCTCCTATAAAGAATTTTTGAGCTCTGCTTTTAAACCCGCCTGGAAGAAGACTGATTTTTCTGACTTTAAAATATGATTTTCCGTCATCGAACTGTTTACTTATCACAAGACCTGCATTTGAGAGAAGATTTGAATCAATGTCATAAATTATCTCATTTCCTCTAAACTTGCCGTCATGTTCGAAACGATAAAATTTAAGTTCTTTATCCAGTTTTTTCAGAACTTTTTTGAAATTGTTTCCAATAAGCAGATAATGAACTTTCTCTCTGTTCTCATTTTCGAGTTTTTCCGTGCTTTTCATGACCACTCCTTAGTATTATTTTACATACTTTTAACAAAAAAATCAAATGTTTAATATCGAATTTTTAGGGAATAACTGACAAAGGAGGAAATATTTATGGAATTTAGCAAAAGTAAAACAAAAGAAAACCTTGCACGCATATTCGCTGGCGAGTGCCAAGACGGTGCAAGATATCAATTTATGGCAAAGTCAGCACTGAGCGAAGGTTTTTCTTACATCTCAGACCAACTTAAAGTTCTTGCAAAAAACGAAATGGCGCATGCATCAATGATTTATTCACTTATTCTTGAAAATCTTGGCACAACAGCAAAAGACAATGTGCCAATCGAGGCAGGCTATCCTTTTGAGCCATCACTTCTTAAAATCAGCCTTCAAACTTCGGCTGATATTGAAGAATATGAGGGAACAAACATATACCCAAGTTTTGCAAAAGTGGCAAAGGATGAGGGATTCCCTGAAATTGCAAAGAAGATACTTTATATCGCAGAAGTTGAAAAAACTCATCAGCAAAAACTCAATGCTTTTGCCAAATTATATAAAGCAGGAAAGTTATATAAAAACCCAGAAAAGATTTTATGGGCATGTTCAAACTGCGGACACAGCGAAATGGCAAAACAAGCATGGTTAAATTGTCCACTTTGTGGTTATCCACAAGGTTATGTTATAGTGCCACAAGATAAACTCACATCACAATGATTCCGCGCCCAGTGAGTAAAAGCGCCCGCCATGCAGGCGCTTTTTTTTGCAATCTTTTTTTTAAAAGAAAAAAAGATTGCACGCCACACTTAAATTTTCAATTTTTAGTGTGGCGGACTCACTGGGCGCGCTAAAGAACAACCTTATCATAAAATTTAGGCCTGAAATATGCAAACAAAAAAACCGCCAAACAAACTGACGGTTTTTTATCCTTATTTATTGAAAAGGTCTTTAAAGCTATTTCCAAATTTAAATACTGGGTTTTTACTAGCGTCGATTTTAACTTTCTCCTTTGTGAGTGGGTTAATACCAGTTCTAGCAGGTCTTGATTTCACTTCATATGAACCAAATCCAGCGATTTGAATTTTCTCTCCCTTTTTAAGTGTGTCAGCGATTGTTGCGACCATAGCGTCAAAAGCAATTCCTGCATCTTTTTGAGTGAAATTTGCCTTATCAGCGAATTCTTTGATAAATTGTTGTTTGTTCATTTATCATCTCTCCTTTTTCTTTATTGGCTCGTCTGCCTAATTTAATAATAACATAAAAGGCAATTTTTACAAAGCGAAATACACTAATTTATTGAGTAAAACATTAAGAAATTTGGGGAATTTACCAACTGAATAAGTTTACAAGCCCGCTATAAATAAAACGCGCAAAGGAAACCATTTCAGTAAAGCCAGGCCTGATGTCATAGTAGACATTTTGTGAAATATACGCGACCCTTCCAACAATATTACTTATCAGTGCAGGACCTGCCGAACGAGAGTCAAGGCTGTGTGAGCGATTGTCCCCCATATAGAGAATTCGATCCTCTGGAACTTTAAAATACAGTGCGCCGTCACTGAGTTTATATATATTGTCATCATGGTCTTCACCACCTCTCAAAAGTCCATCATATATTGTCTTATCATATGTCACACCATCAAAAGATTCTGTGTAACTTGGAGTGGAATACCAATCATAATAGTCGATATAGTCTTCATAAATCATTCTTGGCATGCTTTCAGTTGCCTCTTGCCTATAAAGCCTGAACTCTTGTTTGCCATTTATCTCAATCAGTTTAACAGTTATATAATCACCTGGCAAACCAATGATGCGTTTGATCAGATACTTTTCTCTGTCTGTCACTTTTGCATCTTTCAAAACGATTATATCGCCACGATGATAGGTTTTTGTGTATTTATCAACAATCACACCGTCTTGGGTTTCATTTTCATTTGGATTTGGATTAAGCGTGTCTTGCATACTTATTCCAGTGACTTGGAAATACATATATCGTTCATGCATATAGCCAGAAAACGAAGTGACCAGCAAAAGAACAATCAAAAAAGCATAAAACATTCTGTTAAGTGTTTTAACAAGTATCTTATCCTCTCTCTCTTCTTTAAAATATTGGTAGTATGGATCTTTCAATCTCGATTCTCCCTTTCCCTTTTAGAAAATTCACATCCGCAATAATTTTGTCTATAAAGACCAAACTCTTTTGAAAGGATTATGCTCTTTTTATAGCCATCTTGCTTTTTGAAATTGCCGTCAAGGAAATAAATCCCCTTCTCTTTTTCAATTTCTTTGCCAATGGCATTTATAACCATGCTGTTTTTGTGCGGACTGACTGTCAGCGTTGTTGCAAAACCATCAAAACCAAGTTCTTTCCCTTTATCAGCAGTTTTATCAAGCCTAAGTTTAAAACATACCGCACAGCGCGCTCCGCCTTCCTTGCATGCTTCAAGACCTTTAACTTTGGTTGTGAAGTCACCTTTGAGGTGTTCTTCCTCGATAACCTTTATTCCCAGACTTTCACAATAGCGCTTTTGCTCGGCTAGACGATGGTTATACTCTTCATCAGTGTCAATATTGGGGTTATAATAATAAATCGTCAACTCATGCTCAGCTTTGAGTGTGTCGATAACAGCAGTTGAACATGGTGCACAACATGAATGGAGAAGCAGTTTCATTCGATTGTCCTCAAAATTTTGACGAGCTGAGCAAAAAGCGCATTTGATTTAACTTCTTTTGCTACACTTGTGAAGGCTGGCGCATTTAACATGAAACAGCCAAGGCAATCTCCACAGTTGACAAAAACTTGAACAATAAAGAAAAGTTTTTCTTCAAAGCATCTTATAACATAAGTTGGAAATATGAAATCACCAACTTTGAGATTGTTTTTTTCAAGAAGTGAATAATTTTCCTTGATTTTATCATAATCAGCTGTCAGTTTGTCATAATACTCAAAAAATTCCTCAGGGTCACGTTGTATTTCAAAAAGAGAAATCACTCCGCCCTCTTTTGAGATGTAGTTTGCCTTGTTTTTAAAACCTTGTCCATTTGGCAATTTGTATTTTTCATTGCTGACAATAAAGCCACTTGGCAGGTCAAAAGACATTTCATTTAGTGTATCAATAATCTGCTTCATAGCACTATTATGCCACCAAACAAGAAAAAAGTCAATTAAAACGCATTGATTACAAAATTAGAAAGCGTTTATTGCATACAGCATAATGTCGTTGACGCCAGAATTTGTCAATCCATAAACAAGAATTTTACCTTCGCGCTTATATGTCACAAGATTTTGGTCTTTAAGTTGTTTAAGCTGGTGAGATATGGTTGTTTGATTTATTCCAAGAATTGTCTACAAATCATTGAAACACATATTCATCATTGAAAGGCAAGACAAAATTTTGATTCGTGTTGAATCAGAAAAGTTTTGAAAAAAGTCGGCAAGTTTATTT
>CAOJNR010000077.1 GCA_948439925.1 uncultured Clostridia bacterium | reverse complement strand
CATTGTCCAAAATCTTCCAAGGATCAATACCGTTGCCAAGAGATTTGCTCATTTTCAGACCATGTTCGTCGAGAACAAGACCCAAAAGGTTGCAAGCTTTATATGAAGGCTTATCAAAAACAGCAGTGTTAACCGCTTGAAGAGTGTAGAACCAGCCACGAGTTTGGTCAATGGCCTCACTGATATAGTCAGCAGGGAAAGATTTTTCGAAAACTTCCTTGTTTTCAAATGGATAGTGATATTGCGCGAAAGGCATAGAACCACTATCAAACCAGCAGTCCATAACCTCAGGCGTTCTCTTCATTGTTTTTCCGCAAGTTTGACAAGGGAAAGTTATCTTGTCAAGACTTGGCTTATGAAGGTCATCAGGTCGAACACCAGAAAGTTTTTCAAGTTCATCAACACTTCCTATCACATGAATGTGACCATTCTCACAAGTCCAGAATGGAAGGAGTTCCCCAATATCTGCTTCTTGAAATGCCCCAATCTATATTGTTTGCAAGGAAGTTGCCCATTCTGCCTGCTTTTATGTGGTCAGGGCGCCAATAAACTGAATTGTTGTTTTCAATCATCTTATCCTTAATCGCAGTGGTCTTAACAAACCAAGTGTCCTTCGCGTAGTATAAAAGTGGCGATTTGCATCTCCAACAATGTGGATAAGAGTGCTCGATTGGTGCAACTTTGAAAAGCTGATCTCTTTCATTGAGAACTTTGATAACTTCTTTGTCTGCATCTTTAACAAAAAGTCCAGCAAACTCTGTTTCTTTGCTCATCTTTCCAGCTTCGTCAACAAGCTGAACAAAATCTATATTATACTTTTTGCATACGTTATAGTCATCTTCACCAAAAGCTGGCGCTATATGAACGATACCTGTTCCGTCCTCAGTGGTGACATAGTCATCATTGACAACAAAATATCCTCTACTTACTTTATCTTTTGCGTAATCAAAAAGTGGCGAATAGCGGTGACCTTCGAAAGCCTTTCCTTTCTTGGCTGAAAGAATTTTATAACTTCCTCTTCAAAAAGAGTTGGAACAAGCTTTGTGAGCATGACAAATTTTTTGCCATCGCTTTCAAGTGTGCAATATTCTTCTTTTGGGTTCATGCACAATGCAACGTTTGAAGGAAGAGTCCAAGGCGTTGTTGTCCAAACAAGAAAATATGTGTTTTCTTCTTCAAGGCTTTTGAATTTAACAAAAACAGAGTTCTCTTTAAGGATTTTATAATTATCTCCATTTTCGAGTTCCATTTTAGAAAGAGTTGTTCCGCAACGTGGGCAATATGGCATAATTTTGTGACCTTTATAAATAAGTCCTTTCTTATCCATTTCTTTAAGTGCCCAGAAAACGCTTTCAATATAGTTGTTATCGTATGTTATGTATGGATTTTCCATATCAACCCAGTAACCAATTCGGTCTGTGAACTTTTCCCACATTCCCTTGTATTTCCAAACAGACTCACGGCAAAGCTTGATAAACTCTTCAACACCATACTTTTCAATGTCTTGCTTACCATTAAGACCAAGCTCTTTCTCAATTTCAACCTCGACAGGAAGTCCATGTGTGTCCCAGCCTGCTTTTCGGAAGATATAGTATCCCTTCATTGATTTAAAACGTGGAATGATATCTTTCATAGCGCGTGTTAAAAGATGGCCAATATGTGGCTTTCCATTGGCAGTTGGTGGGCCGTCATAAAGCGTGAAAGTTTTGTCACTGTTTTCGTGAAGGTGAAGTCCTTTCTTCACAATGCCATTTTCTTCCCAAAATTTTAAGATATTGTCCTCATTTTTCAAGAAATCAAGTTTTGTTTCAACTTTTTTATACATTTTTCTCTCCTTTGTGGCTTAGCCACATGATATATTTGCCGTTTTTTAATTCTTTCTCATAAAAAGCGTCAACGACGCACGGCACACACAAAAGCACGAGGAGTTACAAGACCTCGTGCTTAAAAAGGTTATACCACTTGTAAACTTTTAGCGAGCAATCACTCACCTCTTCTGTCACGGGAAGACCCGACTTTTCTTACTTGGAAGATAACCTGCTTTATGAGTGCTCTAATTTTGAAAAAATCCGCAACCCAAAGTGTCAGGCAACGCCTGTTTAGAAAAGTAACTCCGAAAGTGATAACCTCAAAAGTCCGATTGCTGTTTCACACCAACCAACAGCTCTCTGAAAATCTCGCTTTTGCGTCTTGTCTTTCATCAACGCATTTTAAAATCAAAAATAGTATATTTAATTGTTAACAATTTGTCAAGCGTTTTTGAAACATGAAAATTTTAGTATTTTTCAAGTATGGCATTTGCTTCAATTACGTCTTTACCTGTCATAATTCCAAGTGGCCTTTCTTTCATTTTGCCAGTTTTAGTTATGAGTATGGCAAGAAGTTTTGGATTGTCGTGAAAAGCGTTAAGTGAATCTTCAAGACTCAGCTTGGCATTTTTAACGAGATAATAATCATTGTTTATCGCAGAGAGCATGTCTTCAATCTTAACATTTGAAAGAAAGACATCAGCCTTTCCACCCGCCAAAATGAATTGACCGAATGAATCAAGAATTTTCTGTCCGTTTGCAATTCCGATCAGTTGTTCTCCGTCATAAACAGGGATATTGGAGTATTTTGACTTGGTCATCATTATGATAACATCTTTCATCTTTGCATTTGCTTCACATGTCAAAACATCTTTGCGAGCAACAGTGTCAAGCACAAGTGGTGGCTTATTGATAAGCTTTTCAATATGCTCAATGTTCTCAACCACAGACTCATGTGGCTCAGCAATCACAATGTCCTCATTGCTGTTGTGAATAATGGCATTTCGCAGTCTGCCATAGTCAACAAGGTCATCCTCATATTTTCTGACAACATAGTTTAAACTAACAGTTTTTCTGATAAGCTCAGAAAAGCCCATTGCACGATTGAAATCGTAGCGCGTTTTGAGCGAATATTCAATGTTGTTAAAAGCTTTTAAAAATCTTTTTGCGTTCGTTGTTGGCATAAGTTTCTCCTAGGGCAAAATTTTAACCCTCTCATATTAACATTATAGTCAAAAAAAGTTAATTTTGAAAATGATTTTGTCCTTTTAATGAATTTTTGCCAATTTTTGCATAAAAAGAAGGCAAAACGCAAAAATAATCGCTTGCAAAAAGGCAAAAAGGATGATATAATAGTTGAGTCGAGCTAGACGGAGAGTTAGCGGTGCTCTGTTACCTACAATCCGCTATATGTAGGGTTGAATGCTTGCCTCGGTTTAATTTAAGTCAAATATGTGTTTAAGTTCTTGATGGTGAAATCAAGGTCCTATGCAAAAGAAATCTTCGAACCATGTCAGGTCCTGACGGAAGCATCATTAAGAGGACACTTCTTTGTGCCATAGGGAAACTTTGGTGGAGTCAAAAATTTAAATGGCAGTTGGTTTAGTTTTATCAAAGCAAGATGCTCGGCTTTAAATATTCAAGCACCTTAGGTGCTTTTTAATAAGAATACACTCATTCCATTTGTGTATTCTTGCATACTTAAAAAATACTGAACACTAATTGTTCAGCATTTTTTATTTCTTAGGCTCTGTTTCTTTCATTTTCTGTTCAGCTTTTTGGATGCCTTTTTTCATTTTTGATTTGGCTTCTTTGACAACTTTTTCAGCTTTCTTTGCGCCCATTTGAATTTCACTTTCAATCATGTCAGCGTTTTTCTCTGCTTTTTTCTTCGCATTAGCTTCCATTTTTTGAACGTTTTTTTGAGCCTTTTGTGCACCCTTTTGAATCTTGCTTTCAAGCTCTTGCATGCCGACTTCTGCCTTCTTTTCAAGCTTTTTTGCACCTTGGATGACCTTTTGTTCACCTTGCTTTACAAGGTCTTGCGCGTTTTGATTATACTTATATAAAAGTGCACCAGTGACAAGCCCAAATCCAAACCCAAGCATTAACATAATATCTTTCATTTCGTCCTCCCTAGCACTATTATCTGCACCTTTCGACAAAATATACCTAAAACAAAAAAATCGGAATTTTATTCCGACTTTTCTTCTTCATTGTTATCTTTGTCTTTCTCATTGTTTTCTTCTGATGTTTCATACCAAGCATCAATTATTTTTGCAAGCCCTTCTTTACTTTGTTTATTTAGTTTATCCTTGTCTTGCCATTTCCCAGATTTACGCTCTTTCAATTCTAAAGCAACACTTATTAATATATAAACACCCAAACCAGAACCTACGAAGAGAAAAGGCAGAGCAAAAGGATGCTTTAAAAATCCTATAA
>CAOJNR010000076.1 GCA_948439925.1 uncultured Clostridia bacterium | reverse complement strand
CAGAAATTCCAATCTTAGCAAGTGAGAGAATTAAACTCAACTTGAATAGCGCTGGCGATTATACTTACGTTCTCTTGTCACTCATGGGAAGTTATGGAAGAGATACCATAAGCGTTGACAGTGAAAAATATTTAATTGAAAACATTTCAAAACTTTCTGCTCCAAATCTTACAGTTTCTGACAACAGTTTGGCAATAAGCACAAACGAAAGTCAAATTGGCGAGTATAGCTATAAAATTTCAAACAACAAAGCAAAGGAAAGTCAACCAGAAAAGTCATATGTGACAACGGCAACAAGCGATAAAAACATAATTTATCATCCAGGACTTTTAGGACTTGGTGAAAATGACTATAAGAGAACAGAAAGTGGAGCTGAAAACTTCTATGTAAGCCTCTTGGGCAACAGCGGTGAAGTTAACAGCACAAAAAGAAGCGGAACGATAATAGATACAAATCTTTCCTATCAATTTGTTCTTTCTCTTAAAAGCGGAGAGCATTTCCTCTTGACTTCCAATGAAAGCAATTTAAATGGAAAAATGCTCAGTGCGATAGATAGTGGCACAATAAGCCTTAATCAATATGGTGACATTATTTGGATAGACAGTGATGATGTTCAACTTGAAGAAGAAGGTCAAATCTATTATAATGTTATTGTAAACGGCTTTGAAAGCAATTCTTCAAATGATAGACTTATAAGCAGTCAAACTTTCATAACAAGTGAAAAGAGCCTTGACACTTCGCTTATAAACATCAATGGCGCCACGGCATATAGTTTCACTATTCAAAAAGTGGCTTACAAAGAAAGCTCAACAATAACATCAATTCAATCAGTTGACGGCAAATATCTTAGCCCTGCTGGCGTTAAATATGCTGATGGCAAATATGTTCTGGCAAGCGAATATATCTCTTCTGGCAAATTTACAAGGTCAGCTGGTGTTGTTAATGTCCGCACTGATGAAAACACTATTCAATTTGTTGATACACGCACAACAGGGAATCCAAAATTTCTTGTTTACGCAAAAGCTTCTGGCGATAATGCAAAATTTGAGCTTATTGGCGATTCAACCAATAACGCGTTAGGCGAATTTTCAACATCGTCTGGCACGCCAAGAACAATCACATTCACTGCAAACGCTGGTGCATTCACTGGCGATAATCCATACACAATTTTGATATATGCTGTGGAAAGTGGAAACTTAAAATCACTTGGCGCAAGCCTAACACAAGTTTTCAAACTTCCAAAGGTTGAGAGCAAACATTTCAAGATTTCATTCGTAAGTGCAAGTGAAAGCTCTTACACTTACAGCCTTGACATGACAGAGTATTTTAGCGATGTCAGCATAATGATGTCAAACAAGGTATATCAGGTTGAAGCTAAATTTAGTTATGGTGAAGAAAACCAAACAAAAATATTAACTTTCACAAGTGATGATATGATTCAAACTTTCACTATTGGCGGTAACTCAATGTCAAGCACAAACTTGAAACTGACATTCACAGTGGTTGCAAGGGGTGAACAAAGTTTGAATATTATAAGCTCTGATGTGAGCGATGAAATCAGTCTTTCAGAAGAAAGTTGGAATGATGAAAAGATTTCTTGGGATAACGAAAATAAAATTTTCTCTTGGGGAAGTGAAGATGTGCAAACCTTGGCTTCCTCATCTGAGGAAATTGAATATCGCGTGACTGTGACTTATTTAAATAATTTTACTCAGTCAATAATCACAAAAAACAAATATTTTGCACCAACACTTGTCGGCACTATTGACAAAATTGAGGTTAGATTTAGAAACAGCCCGAACTCACTTTTCTCAGAAGCTCAAATTTTGTCGAAAGGTGACGAGTTCCCTGACGGCTTTGTTTTCGACCTCTTTGACAGTGGTGACGGAAGTGTGCAAAACCCTTACACTATTTCAAGTTCTGAACAATTTGACAATATCTTGAAAAGAAATGAAAGTGGAGTGAATTTTGTGCTCACAAGTGACATTTCAATCACTGATATAGCAACTCAATCAACTGATACAGTGACCAAAAAGCCAAATTTGAAAGCATCAATCAGTGGTCTGAAACAGGGTGGCGGAAAACACACATTGACCATTTCACCAAGCATAAATGAAAAGTTGGTGACTGAAACTTTTGTTAGTGGAAACTCAACCGTATCATACAATTTTAATGGTTACATCAGCCTGTTCAACCAAATTGAAGCTGGTGCAGAAATGAAAGACCTTGATATTGTTTTCAATGCAAAATTTCCTGATAGTAAAGAACTGACATTCAATAATGTTATGTTTGCTCCTCTTGCTTTTCAAAATTATGGCAGAATTGAAAACTGCTTGATTTCAAGTATTGCAGTTTCTGGCTCAATCAGTTCAAGCAAGAATATAGCTGTTGGCGGTCTAGTCGTTTACAACCATGGTGAAATTGCCCAATGTGAAAACTCGTTTAGTGGCAATTTGCTCGCAGGACTTTCTGCGCGCAGTGGATATAATGTCATCTATGGCGGGCTTGCAATATGCAATGGAAGTGTTTCTGGTGTGGCAGGAACAATCTCTCATTCATTCAATCGTGGCGAGGTTTCAATAATTGTTCCATATGCCAACACCAGCCAACGTCTTGCTGGAATCGTAGTTAATAATTATGGCACAATCCAAGAATGTGGAAATGACGGAAATATTGCGGTGACTGGTCAGACAGCAGGTGTGTCAACCTATATTGCTGGAATATCACTTCGCGTTTCGGCAAGAGGACAAATAAAAAACTCTTTCAACAACACTAGCTTCCAAAGCGCAACAAGCGGTGGTTCGGCTGGAATTGTCTATCTCCTTGAAGGCGGAACACTCAACGGGCTTATTGACACCTCTTCAATCACTATGGTCAAAAGCGGACAAAGCAATAAGGTTTCAAACTGCTACCGCTTAGCCTCAGCTCCAATGCCAGTTGTTTCTGTTTTAACACTTGACGAAAACACAAACATTTCTTGCCAAGATGGGCACTCGCTCAAAGTTGTGAAAAATGGAAATAGCTATACTGCTTTAATTGTTTGATTTGTGTCATTTAAATTAAATTCGAGGAATAAACTTTTATCATGAAAAAATTTCTTTATTCAATCTGTTTTCTTGTCCTTTCGGCACTTGCTGTTTTACCGCCTCTAACGGCGACAAACGCAAACGCCGAAACTTCGGCAATAAGTGACAACTATATTATGATAAGTCAGGGCGTGCTTACAAGCGGAAAAGTTGTCCGCGAGTTTGACTTCTCACTCAACTCGCCAATGCTTTCCCGCCTCGGCATGTCCGATATAGAAATTGGAAAGTGCAAGGACGCGCTTGTCGAAAAAGTTAACCTGTTTCGAGAAGAGTTCATTCTCTCATTCACTCTGATATATAAAGACGCTCAAAACAAACAGCCGAACTTTGCTCTCGGCAATGACCTCATCGTCAGCGCAACTGAATATAACAGTGAACTTGACAATGTCACTTTCAAAATTTCATATAAAACACAAGAGGTTTGGAAATTCTATTCTCAGTCGGGTAATAACAACGATGATAATCAACCCCAAAACGATAGCACAAAAATTGAATTTATCACAACTCAAAATGTGTCTTCAAAGTTTCCTTTTGTGCAAGAGGTGAACACAATCAACGGAAAAATCACCGTTGCAGAAAGGTATAAAAATGCCTACCTCTCAGCTTTCGAAGCAAGTTCAATCTATGAAAAGGTGAAAAAAGAATATATCCCAGACTTTGTGTATAACTACGCGTCGCCATATAACAAAATAAACAGCAACGCCGACATAAAGTTTGTGGACAGTCAAAACCTCTATCACCATGTCTGGAAAGCCAACCAAAACCAAATGACTGAAAAGGAAGTCAATCTCTCCATTTCAGAGGCCAACCGTGAGTGGTGGTATCTGACTGCGCTTGTTGCCACAATCGTTGGCACAGCAATCACACTTGCAATCGCCTATCTTATCAAACGCAAAAAGCTCTGGCAGAATCAAGAAAAATAATTTTATGTTAAAAAAGAATCTTAAATAAGATTCTTTTTTTGTGTTTTAAACACAATATGAAAAAATGAGTTGTTTATAATTACTCATTTTTCGAGAATAATAAAATCAATCAATATTCAAGTCCTACAAGGCCTTGCTTTCAAAACGGAAACGCAAAATAAGTGTGAGTTTCCTGTCGGATTTTGTTGACATGGGGGGGGGGATTTTGAGGTATAATATTTTATGAAAAATGCAAGAGGAGGAAAATTATGAAAAAATTAC
>CAOJNR010000075.1 GCA_948439925.1 uncultured Clostridia bacterium | reverse complement strand
TGGCTTTTGTATTGATAAGTTTCAAGAAAAAGTTAAGGAGATTGATGATGCAGGGCTTGATATTGGAACTCACTCCAACACTCATCCTGACATGGCAAAACTTAGTGCAGACACAATGAAAAGTGAACTTACCATTTCAATCGAGAAGATTGAAAATATAACAAACAAAAAAGTTGAACTTTTCAGAGCGCCATTTGGCTCATATAATAACGCGCTATTGAACACTTGCGACAGCTTAAACTTGAAAGCAATTCAGTGGGATGTTGACTCTCTTGACTGGAAAGGGTTGTCGGCTGGCGAAGTGACAAACAGGGTTGTAAGTCGCGTTAAAAATGGCTCTATCATTCTTTGTCACAACAATGCAGATCATGTGGTTGAAGCAACAAGGCTTATCTTGCAACGGCTCACCATGCAAGGCTATAAAGTGACTTCAATCGGAGAATTGATTTATAAAGAAAACTACACAATAAACAATAACGGCACGCAAATACCAAATTAAAGGAGAAATTATGAATAACACAAAAGTAACAAACAACGAGGCATACATTGCAGGACGTGTGGCAACAGAGCCACAAAAAACACATCAAGTGGAAAATGAATGGTTTTACGAATTTAAGGTTGAAGTTGAAAGACGCAGTAAGACACCAGATTTCATTCCAGTGACAATCTCTGAAAGGGTGATTAAGGATGCAATAAAAGTCGGTGACACTGTGAATTTTAAAGGTGAATTTAGAAGTTATAACAAGCAAGATATTGTTAAAAATAAACTTGTGTTATACTTTTTCGCCAAAAATTATATGACAATGGACGAAGTTCAGTTTTTCGATGACAAAAACGTAAACTCTGTAAAACTTACAGGTTTTATCTGCAAAGATCCAATTTTCAGAACAACTCCATTTGGCAGAGAGATTTGCGATGTTGTGATTGCTGTTAACAGAACAAACTCAAATAAATCAGATTATATCCCTTGCATTGCTTGGGGAAGAAATGCAAAATATATTTCAACAAAACCAGTTGGAACAAAAGTTGAACTTGATGGAAGAATCCAGTCAAGAGAATATAAAAAGGCCAATGAAAGCGAAACAAGAACAGCTTATGAAATTTCTTGCAAGACTCTTAATATTATTGAAAATCAACTTGAAGAAAAGTTACCTTCTCAGGAAGAAGCAGTTTCGGCAATGTAAAAGTTTTCATTTCTTGTTAGTCAAAAATTCATATAAAAAAGCACCTGTTTAGGTGTTTTTTTAATCGTTTATTAGATGCATATACTCATTTAAAATTTCAAGATAGCGATATTTGATCAGTGATGAATATGTTTGCTTATCGCTTAGTTTCACTCCTGAACAAAGTGCAGTTGAAATCCTTTGAATATTTTTAAGTGAGGATTCAATCTTTTTAAAAATTTTATTATCATTTTCAGAAAATAAAGTTTGATAATCGTCAAATGCCATGCTTATTGAAGAATTCACTGCATTGACAGCTAGTCTGGCAGAAGTTTCGTTATAAACGCCAGTGTCAAGGCTTATTGCAATGTCGTAAAGATTTTGGTATGAGATGTATGCAATGGTAAGCGCTTTTTGCAAAACTTTCTTTTCGTCGTTTTCAAAGTTTCCACTGACTGAAAAGTCTTTAAATTTCACTGAAAAAATTTCACTTTCTATTTCACTGTTTTTTAAATTTGTCTGAACAAGTGTTGCGTCATTTTTGTTTTGATAAGCAGAGGAAGCCACATAATAATAATCTCCTTCTTTCCAAATAAATCCGCCTGCGCCGATAGGTTGATAGTCACTTGCAAGCGCTTTGGCAGAAAGTTCATTTTGCGATTTGTTGACTGCAAGAAAGTGCAGTTCAAAAGAGTTTACATGAACCTCTTGGCTTGATTGAGAAACAGGGAAAGTTATCATGGAAATAAGATTTGCAAGCAAGAGTGCGGTTGCAAGCACAAAAATGCTGGCAAGACAAATTAAAATTTTTTTATTGGAATTTAATTTTTTTGGCATAAAGAATTGAAACCTCACTTTTTTTGTGGTATTACAATTTATGTGTATGACAAAATATACCAATCTATGAGTAAAAGGGCGCGCTGTTTGCTTTACTTTTTGGAAAAAACGTCGTATAATTAAAACACAAATTAATGGAGGAAAATATGAAAATAACACCACTTTTTGACAGGGTTTTGTTGCTTCCCGAAGAAGCAGAAGAAGTGACTAAGGGCGGAATTTTTTTGCCAAGTGCAAGCAAGGAAAAATCTCAGTTTGCACGTGTGGTTGCAGTTGGCAAAGGCGGAGAAATTGATGGCAAAATGCAGGAGATGCAGGTTAAGGAAGGCGACCGAGTTTTGTTTTCAAAATACGCAGGAAGCGAAATCGAACTCGATGGAAAAAAATATATCATTTTAAGGCAAGCCGACATTTTGGCTTTGTTAGATTAAGGAGGGAAATATGTCAAAGAAAATTCTTGAAGGTATCCAAGCAAGGAAGGCTCTTGAAAATGGAGTCAATGCGCTTGCTGATGTTGTGAAAATCACTCTTGGGCCAAAAGGTCGCAATGTTGTGCTTGGAAAAAAGTTTGTTTCACCACTTATCACAAATGATGGCGTCACAATCGCAAAGGAAATTGAACTTGACAATCCTTTTGAAAACCTTGGTGCAGAGCTTATCAAAGAAGTCAGCGTTAAAACAAATGATGTGGCAGGTGACGGAACAACAACTGCTTGCGTTCTTGCTCAGGCGATTATTCGCGAGGGTATGAAAAACTTTGTTGCTGGCGCAAATCCTGTTATTCTTAAAAAAGGTATTTTTAAGGCTATCGACGTTGCAACAGCTGAACTTAAACGCATTTCAAAACCAGTTGAAAACAACACTGAAATTGCGCAGGTTGCAAGCATATCAGCAGGCGACGAAGAAATCGGTAAACTGATTGCTGAGGCAATGGAAAAGGTTGGCAAAGACGGAATTATCACAGTTGAAGAATCTCAAACCATGAAAACAGAGCTCGCTTTGGTGGAAGGCATGCAGTTTGATCGCGGTTATCTTTCTCCATATATGTGCACAAACACCGACAAAATGTTGTGCGAGTTTGATAATCCTTTCATCCTTATAACTGACAAAAAAATCTCTTCTATACAAGAAATTTTACCTCTTCTTGAAGAAATTGTTAGGTCTGGCTCAAAACTTCTCATTATTGCAGATGATGTTGAAGGTGAAGCGCTCACAACACTCATTCTCAATAAACTTCGTGGAACATTCAACTGCGTGGCAGTTAAAGCGCCAAGCTTTGGAGATAAGAGAAAAGCAATGCTTGAAGATATTGCAGTTCTCACAGGCGGAAAGGTGATTTCAGAAGAACTGGGACTTGATCTTAAAGCTGTCACTATTGACGATTTAGGCAGGGCTAAAAAGATTAAGGTTGACAAAGACAGCACAACAATCGTTGAGGGAAATGGTGATAAAAATGAAATTACCGCAAGAGCAAACGCAATCAAAGCACAGATGAAGGAAGTTAGTGGTGAATATGAACTTGAAAAACTTTCTGACAGACTTGCAAAACTTGCAGGCGGTGTGGCTGTTGTTAAAGTTGGCTCTGCAACAGAAGTTGAAATGAAAGAGAAAAAACTCCGCATTGAAGATGCTCTCTCGGCAACAAAAGCGTCAATAGAAGAAGGTATCGTTGTTGGTGGCGGTGTGGCTCTACTTAAAACCACAAAAGTTATCAAAGAGCTCATTGAAACTCTTGATGGTGATGAGAAAACAGGTGCAAACATTGTTCTTCGTGCTGTTGAAGAACCTATTCGTCAGATTGCAAAAAATGCAGGTGTTGATGGCGGTGTGGTTGTCAATCGCATATATGAAAATATTGATAAGTCTGCATATGGTTTTGACGCACTTGCAAATGAATATTGCGATATGCTTGAACGCGGAATTATTGACCCAACCAAAGTTACACGCTCAGCTCTTCAAAATGCAGGCTCAGTTTCAGCGACAATGTTGACCACTGAGGCACTTGTTGTTGAAGTTGAAGAAGAAAAAGACAAAAAGCCAAATGTCGATGTTTATTAATCTTAGTTATATTTGAAAAGGCGAGGAAGCGTTCGATCACGCGCACTCGCGTGATTGAACAGCATGCATACACAAAAGCCGTCCGAAAAGGACGGTTTTTTTATGTGTGCATGCACCAAATATTGCGCTTTTAGCGCAATATTTGGGCTTCCTCGCATGGTGAAAATAAAAATTTATTTACTTAAATATATAATAAAATACTTTGTATTTACGCAATAATTGAGTATAATAAAAGTAAATAAAGTCTTATTTGCTTTCAAAGCCTTTCTTTCAAAACGGAAACGCAAAAAGGGCGTGAGTTTCCTGTCGGATTTAGTTGACTAGGGGGGGGGACTTTGAGGTATAATATTTTTATCTAAGAAACAGACAAGATAGGAGG
>CAOJNR010000074.1 GCA_948439925.1 uncultured Clostridia bacterium | reverse complement strand
AAACTTTCCATATGAGCAGGCAGGAAGATATCAGACTGAAAAGGAAAGCGACCAAGTTGACAAAGACCTGAGAAAGATTTTAAAAGAATGTGGCATAGGTTATAAGGAAATTGCCAACACAAGCATTGAAAAGACAAAGGCACTTGCAGAAAAAATGGCAATTGAACTGGCTGGATTTTTGAAAGTTTATCAGTCTGAGAAAAAAATCAACAATGAACTTGAACGCAAGTTTTTGCTTAAAGACACAAGCCCACTTGGTCTTGCAAGGCCAAAGCTAATTCTGCAAGATTATCTTGCACTCGGTCAAAGCGAGAAGAGGGTAAGACAGATCAATGGTGAAAAATATTTCTTTACTGATAAAATCGGAAAGGGTCAAGACCGAAAAGAGTTTGAAACTGAAATCAGCTATGGAAATTATCTAAATCTGCTTCAATATAAAACTGGCAAAACTATAATTAAAAACCGATTTAAAATTCCTCTTGCAAATGTTAAAACATGCGATGTTGATATTTTCAGTTGCCCTAAGACTTTGAAAACGGTCGAAGTGGAATTTAAAAACCGCGAAGATTTGGAGGCTTTCACTCCACCAGATTGGTTCGGCAAAGAAATATTCAATCATTCCAACTATGATATTGCAATGAGCTAGAAAAGGCTTTGTTTCACTTAAATAAAAAAATCCACGATATTTATTCGTGGATTTTTTAAGTAAGCAATAAGATCCAGATTTACAAGAGCTTTGTCTTATTTTTTCGCCTGCCTTTGATTCTCAGCATCCATTTCACAAATTCAAAGTATGGAATGATGAAAAGTGCAGGCACAAGAGCAAGAAGCCATTGCCACCAATTTATCATTGTCAGTCCCATTGCGTTCTGAATTGGTGCGATCGGAACAATAACCAACAAAACTGTTAAGAATGCTGATAGAATAAAACTAAGATTGAGCCACTTGTTGTCAAATGGATTTTTCCCAAACAGCGAGATTGTTTCACTTTTAAGGTTGAAAGAATGGAAAAGTTCAACAAAGCATAGATAAATGAAACATATTGTTGTCACTTCCTGTGAAGAAAGTTTAAGTGTCAGCGTTGTGACTGAGTATAGCGCTATAAGAAAAGCTGAAACAAAGAAAGCTGAGCAGAAGATGTTGATTCCCACATTGCCTTTAAATAGACTGCCTGAGTTTTTGATAGGTTTTCGTTTCATGATGTTCTTTTCAGGTTTTTCAAAACCTAGCGCGAGGCCAACAAAGGTGTCTGACACGAAATTTATCCAAAGGAGCAACGCTGGCGTGAAGAAATGCTCGTCCCTAAACACCAAAAGAATGATTGCAAGGGTGATAAGTTCGGCAATAGATGTGCCAAGCAAAAACATAAGAATTTTGAGAATGGTGTTGTAAGTGTGTCTGCCTTCCTTGACTGCACCAACAATAGTTGCAAAGTTGTCATCAGTGAGAATTATGTCAGCAGCCTCTTTCGTCACGTCTGTTCCTGTCATTCCCATACCAACGCCGATATCCGCAGACTTAATGCTTGGAGCATCGTTCACTCCATCACCAGTCATGGCAACAATCTTGTTGTTGGCTTTAAGCGCTTTGACTATTCTCACTTTGTGCTCAGGGCTGACGCGCGCATAAACTTGATATGACTGAACTTTTTTGACAAACTCTTCATCGCTGATTTCGCTTAACTCTTTGCCAGTTAAAACTTTGCCTATATCATTGCAAATGCCAAGCTCTTTGGCGATTGCAAAGGCGGTATCTTTGTGATCACCTGTTATCATAATGGTTGCGATTCCAGCTTGCTTGCAAGTTTTTATCGCGTCCTTAACTTCTTCACGAGGCGGGTCAATCATTCCAACAAGTCCGAGGAAACATAGTTCATTCTCGGTGTTTTCGCTTGTAGGTCTGCCAATTTTGTCCACTGTTTTGAAGGCAAATGCAAGGTTTCTCAGCGCTTTGCTTGCAAGGGCAGAATTGGCATTAAGCACAAGTTCCTTATCAGCATTTGTTATCTTTCTTATCTTGCCGTTGTCAAGAATTTTTGTGCATCTTGCAAGTATGTTGTCAACAGCACCTTTTGTGTAAACTGTGTTTTTTCCATGAACGGTGTTAAAAGTGGTCATAAGTTTGCGGTCACTGTCGAAAGGGATTTCGTTTTCACGTTTAAACTTTCCGTCAAGGCGTTCTTTGTTCATGCCAAGCAGATAGCCATAATGAACAAGCGCAATCTCTGTCGGATCGCCGATTGATTCCAGCTTGCCATCTTCGAACTTTGCTTTTGCATCATTGCATAGGAGCATACATCTCATAAGTTCCATAAGGTTGCGATCGGCTCGGAAAGGCTTGCTTTCCTCTTTTGCTTCATCCAGCATATAACTCTCTGGTGCAAGAGATTTGGCTTGTGTTTCCATGTATTCGTGAAGAAGAGAGCATTTTTCTCCAAGATAAAATATTTCTTTGACTGTCATTTTGTTGAGAGTGAGCGTTCCTGTTTTGTCAGAGCAGATAACCTCAGTGCTTCCAAGCGTTTCAACAGCAGGCAAACTTTTGACTATGGCGCGCTGTGCACTCATGCGTTTGACACCCATTGACATTGTGACAGTGTTGCAAGCAGGCAGACCTTCTGGGATAGCGCAAACTGCAAGTGCAATCGCCATAGAAAAGGCGGATATTATTTTTTCACCAGTAAGCAATCCAACAACAAAAACTGCAACGCATACAACGGCGACAATGATTGTGATGATTATGCTGGTCTTTTTGATTCTCTTGGTCAGCGGTGTGGTAGTGTCCGACATTTCAGAAAGAGCAGAGGCAATCTTGCCCATTTCAGTGTTCATTCCAGTGGCAACAACCACGCCGACGCCTCGGCCATATGAAACCACACTTCCCATAAATGCCATGTTAACGCGGTCGCCAAGCACAGCGTCCTCTTCCAAAACTGCACTTGCATCCTTTTCAATAGGCAGGCTTTCGCCAGTCAGTGCACTCTCTTCAATTTTGAGTGAACTGGTTTCAATAAGGCGTAGGTCAGCGGGAACAATGTCACCAGCTTCCAAAACAACAATGTCGCCAAATACAAGTTCTTCTGACTTTATCTTAAAAGTTCGACCTTGCCTTGTCACTGTGCAATATGGCTTGGTCATGTTTTTGAGTGACTCCATGGCTCTTTCGGAATTCCGTTCTTGAATGAACCCTATGATTGCATTGAATAAGACAACAATCAAAATGATTCCAGCGTCAATAAATTCTTCATAACTGTTTTCAACCGCGCCCATGACAATGCTTATCACTGCACTGACAATAAGAACGATGATGAGTATATCCTTAAATTGTCCCAAAAACTTAACAAATCCGCTTTTCTTTTTCTTGTGAGCCAGTTCATTCTTGCCATTTTTTTCAAGACGCTTTCGTGCTTCGACATATGAAAGGCCAGAGGTGGAAGACTCCACATCTTTTAAAGTATCACTGATTGATCTCGAAAAGAAATTGCTCATATAATTTGTATTTTAACAAAAAACTCAAAAAAAACAAACAAATTTGCGATATTCGTTTGTTTTGTGGAAGTTTTTTATAAATCTTTAATATTATAACAGTCATAACCTTCATCTCGTGTAAATTTTAAATGAGATTCTTTGTCATCAATGAAAACAACATCTTCTTTTTTCCAATTATTGTTTAATAAAAAGTTGTTTAAAACTTCAACTTTCTTATTGTTGCAAGAAATGAAAACAATATTCTTTTTTAATATGAAAGGGTAGTGAGTTTTTAACCATTTATATTTTTGATTAATTTCAAAGTTGGTATCTATCACTCCTACAACATAAATTTTCTTCGGGTCTAATGGAGTTAAAAGTTTTTGAGTTTTTTTAATAGGTTTGCATTCAAGAAAATTATTATCAAATAGAAGTTCTTTCAAGGTAACCTCGCCTAATTCTCCCTTGCCACTGGGATTTTCAGATAAAGTGCCTTCGTAATCTATAAAGATAATCTTATTTTTTAAATTCATTTTATTGCCTCCTTGGTTATAGTAATAAAAGTGTTGAACTTGAAAAGTATTTTTTTGTCACTTAAATTATATCATAAATATTTAAGACTTTCAAAGTGTTATTGACGATTTTTTCAATATTTTATTGTCCATATCTGCTCCTTGTGAAATATGAAATAAAATAATTTAAAATAAAAATTTCCTGCGAATAATACGTAGGAAATTGTTTTGGCTCCCCATGTAGGATTCGAACCTACGACCTATCGGTTAACAGCCGAGCGCTCTACCACTGAGCTAATGAGGATCATTAAGTTGTTCTGAGCGCTCGGCTGTCAACCGAATCGGTTTAATTTCGCTAATCGCTCCATACGCAGAACTTTTCGTTCTTGGCGTTCACCCTCACGCTCTACCACTGAGCTAATGAGGATCATAAAATTGTTTTGAGCGCTCGGCTAAATAGCCTATCGGTTTAATTCCGCTGTTCGCTCCATACGCAGAACTATCGTTCTTGGCGTTCACACCTGAT
>CAOJNR010000073.1 GCA_948439925.1 uncultured Clostridia bacterium | reverse complement strand
AATCTATTGGTTACTCCATTGCAAATTATTTAGGTTTAAATACAGAACTTACAAAAGCAATTGCTGTTGGTCATGATTTAGGACATAGCCCATTTGGTCATACTGGTGAAAAAATACTATCTAAATTATCTCAAAATGATTTTATCAAATTTTTCAAATAATTTAAAAGATTTTTATAAGTTTATTCCTTGATAGGATTTTGATTGTGCAAAAAGGGCTTATTAAGCCTTCTTTGCACGCTCGCCCATGATTGTTTGAGCGATTGAGCGAGGAACTTCTTGGTATTTAAGAGGTTCCATAACGTAGTTACCACGTCCTTGTGTTTGTGAACGAAGGTCAGTTGCATATCCGAACATGTTTGCAAGTGGAACTTCGGCATTAACGATTTGAATTCCGTTTGAGCTTTCTGTTCCTGTGAGCATACCACGACGTGAAGTAAGGTTACCCATAACTGTTCCAAGATATTCATCAGGCACTTCAACAGTAACTTTCATGATAGGTTCAAGAAGAACTGGGTCAGCCTTTTTTGCACCATCTTGGAATGCAAGAGAGCCTGCAATCTTGAAGGCCATTTCAGAAGAGTCAACTTCGTGGAAAGATCCGTCAACAACTGTAACTTTAAAGTCGATTGTTTCGTATCCAGCAAGCACACCGTTCATGCGGGCTTCTGCAATACCATTGTTGATTGGCTGGATGTATTCCTTAGGAATTGATCCACCAACAGTTTTATCGAAGAATTGGTATCCTTCGCCTGGTTCAAGTGGTTCCATTTCAATAACGCAGTGTCCGTATTGACCTTTACCACCTGACTGACGGATGAATTTACCCTCAGCCTTAACTGCTTTCTTAATTGCTTCGCGGTAAGAAACTTGTGGGTCACCAACTGTTGCCTCAACTTTGAATTCACGAAGAAGACGGTCAACAATGATTTCAAGGTGAAGTTCACCCATACCAGCAATAAGAGTTTGACCTGTTTCAGTGTTTGTTGTCACTCTGAATGAAGGGTCTTCTCTCATAAGCTTAGCAAGAGCGAGTGCCATTTTTTCTTGCATATCTTTTGTTTTAGGTTCGATAGCAAGTTGGATAACTGGCTCTGGGAATTCCATACTTTCAAGTTGAATTGGGTGTTTTTCGTCACAAAGAGTGTGACCTGTGATTGTGTCTTTAAGACCAACGATAGCAGCGATGTCACCAGCGCCAACTTCGCTGATTTCTTGACGGTTATTTGCGTGCATACGGATAAGACGACCAACGCGCTCTTGTTTTCCAGTGTTTGAGTTGTAAACATAAGAGCCAGCAGTAAGTTTTCCTGAATATACACGGAAGAATGTAAGCCCGCCAACATATGGGTCAGTCATAATTTTGAACGCAAGACCTGAGAATGGAGCGCTTTCGTCTGCTGGACGCTCTTCCTCTTCGTTAGTGTCTGGGTTCATACCCTTCATTGCAGGAATGTCGAGTGGTGATGGAAGGTATTCAACCATTGCATCAAGAAGCATTTGAACGCCTTTATTCTTATAAGAAGAACCGCAAAGAACAGGTGTCAAAGTTTTGGCAATAGTTGCCTTTCTGATTGCTTTTTTGATTTCGTCAAGAGAGATTTCATCCCCTTCGAAATATCTTTCAAGAAGCGCGTCGTCTGTTTCAACAACCTTCTCGATAAGTTCGTCATGCATTGCTTGTGCTTTCGCTTTAAGTTCTGCAGGAACTTCTGTGATTTCAATTTGTGTTCCCATATCATCCTTGTAGATCTCGGCTTTCATTGTGAGAAGGTCGATAATTCCACTGAATGTGTCAGCCTCACCAATAGGCATTTGGATTGGCAATGGGTTTGTTTTAAGTCTGTTTTTGATTGACTCAACGCAAGCGAAGAAGTCAGCAGCATCACGGTCCATCTTGTTCACGTAAATGATTGCTGGAACTCTATATTTTGTTGCTTGACGCCAAACAGTTTCAGTTTGTGGCTGAACTTTGTCACGAGCAGAAAGAACCAAAACAGTTCCATCAAGAACTTTAAGTGAACGTTCAACTTCGATTGTGAAGTCAACGTGACCTGGTGTGTCAATGATGTTGATTTTGTGATTCTTCCATGTGCAAGTTGTGCAGGCAGAAGTGATAGTGATACCACGCTCTTGCTCCTGAGCCATCCAGTCCATTGTAGCAGCGCCGTCATGCACTTCACCGATTTTGTGGCTCTTTCCAGTGTAGAAAAGAATACGCTCAGTTGTGGTAGTCTTACCAGCATCGATGTGCGCCATGATTCCGACGTTTCTGGTCATGTGTAAATCATTTGCCATTGTTTTGTTTTCCTTTTTATAAATTTCCTTTTTTAGATATGGATAAGGATAACCATGATTTTTTAATTAAAAATAGATTTTACAATTTGGCATTTTTATAAACTCCCCACCTTTTTTTCAAACATCTATCAATCGCATAAATGGAAATCTTGTTTTCATTTATGCAACCTTAATTGGAGGGAGATTGGGACGGGGAACCGAAAGTTTAGCGGTTAGGCTTTGCCGTGCCCGCGTTGAAAACTTTTGGTGCCTCCCCAGGTCTACCACTTGTAGTGAGCGAACGCCTTGTTAGCCTCAGCCATTCTGTGCATTTCATCTCTTCTTTTGATTGAAGCGCCAGTTGAGTTGAAAGCATCCATGATTTCGCCAGCAAGCTTTGCATCCATTCCTCTTTCGCCAGAACGTTTTCTAGCAAAAGATACCATCCATCTGATTGCAAGAGTTTGTCTTCTTTCAGGTCTGATTTCCATTGGAACTTGGTAAGTTGCACCACCTACTCTTCTTGATTTTGTTTCAAGAACAGGCTTAACGTTTTCAAGTGCAGCTAAAAAAACTTCAAGTGGCTCTTGTCCCATTTTGTTTTGAATGATGTCAAATGCACCATAAACGATTCTTTGAGCAAGTCCTTTCTTTCCATCTTGCATAACTTGGTTAACAAGTTTAGTAACAACTTTGCTCTTATAAATTGGATCAGGAAGAACGTCTTTCTTTTCAGGTCTATTTCTTCTTGGCATAATATTTCCCCTTTTAAGCAAATTTTTTCATTAAATTTGCGAATAAATTTAAATTTAATTTGTCCCTAGCAAAGTTTTACTTTGATTTCTTAGGACGCTTAGCACCGTATTTAGAACGAGATTGCTTTCTGTTCTGAACACCAGCAGTATCAAGACTTCCACGAACGATGTGATATCTCACACCAGGAAGGTCCTTAACTCTGCCTCCACGAACAAGAACTACGCTGTGCTCTTGAAGGTTGTGTCCAACACCTGGAATGTAGCAAGTTCCTTCTTGTCCGTTTGAAAGTTTAACTCTGGCAATCTTACGAAGAGCGGAGTTAGGCTTCTTAGGAGTTGCAGTTCTCACAGAAAGGCAAACGCCTCTTTTTTGAGGACATTCGTCAAGAAGTGGTGATTTTGACTTCTTCTCAAATGTTTCACGACCCTTTCTTACAAGTTGGTTTATTGTTGGCATACTTTTCCCCTTTTAACTCAGAATTTTCTGAGAGATTTTTGTCTAAAAAAAGACAACAGCCATGCTGTTGCCCAACAAAAATGCTTAACCTAAGTAAAACATGAACAACACGATTGCCTTTTATTCAAGGTCAACTCCGCAAAGTATTTCAGCGAATCAGCGATAAGAATATCACTTGTTGTTTGTTTATGCTTAAAGCTTTTTATAAAGCCCAGTTTTAAGCATTGCTTCCGACAACGAAGCATACGTTGGTTATTATATATAATATGAAAAGAAAAGTCAAGGATTTTTAACAACTTTTCTTTATTATTTTTAGCATTATTTTATCCACCTTAATTTAACAAAAAAAAGCTAAATTTGAAATAAAAAACTATCTTTAAAACAAAAAATCACTGATTTTTCAGTGTCTTTTAGTTATTTTTAAATTTCATTAGATTCATCTTCGTCTTCATCATCAGAATAATTAAACTTTTCGCGTCTTATTCTTTTCAAAATTTTCATAGCTTTGTCACAATCTTTATTAGATTTTTGAATATGTTTGTTCATCCAAACCATTGCACCAGTTGCAATCAAGCCAATTCCGCCTAGCGCACATGTAAAAATTGTTAAAGCTCTATCTTTCAAAATGCCATCACATACGCCAGCAAGCATAAAACCACTTAAAGAAACCAGCGCAAAAGCATTTCGAAAATCCTTTGCAAGTTTTAAATGTTTTTGATTTTCCTCTTTCAAAAGCTTGCAATTATTGATAGCTTTGATAAGCTTAAAATAATCAACCTCTTCTTTATTTTCCATTTTTATCCATTGCTTTTATTATAACTCATCATCATAATAATCATCGGAACTCTCATCATTATTTTCACAATTATAATTTCCAAAGAGTTCATCAGTTTTTTTTGCATTATCTCGCTTTTCAATCATTCTATCATAATATTCATTTCTGCTTTTTTGCAATAAAGAACTTGTAAAAATGGAAGAAAGACCACCAGCGAAAAATCCACTTCCTAATACTCTTGACGAATCA
>CAOJNR010000072.1 GCA_948439925.1 uncultured Clostridia bacterium | reverse complement strand
TTTCTTTTTAATATCCAAGTTTTTTATTTTTTTAAAATATTTTTCAGTTTTATCAAAATTTTTGATAAAGAAATCACAAAAAGCCCACGCAATAGCCATATTAATGTAATATTTTTCGCTTTCAATAGTGGATAAAATTTCCAAGGTTTTATCAAAATTTTGTTCATCAACAAAAAATCTCATAAGCCCAATTATTCCTGCACGACACTCAAACTCTTCTTCATGTTTGCCTTTAAGTATTTTTAGACTTGGCACAATAACATCCACACTGCACCAGTTGTCAAAGTAAGGTAAAAGCTCTTTCAGTTTACTCAAAACCAAACTTGTATCCTTTTCATAGGATAAAAGAATACCTTTAAACAGGATCTCTTCAAGTGAGTTTGACTCAACATCATCAAACCTTATTCCACTTTCAAAAAACTCTTTCGCCTTCTTTCTAATAAGCGGGATTTTAACTCCATAGATTTTATATTTTGTGAAAATAAGTTTTCTGTTAAATTCCACCATTTCTTGATTTGAGTTTTCAATTAAAAATTTCTCTATTTCCTTCATGCCAATTCCTCATTTTTGATTATATCATAAAAAGCCAAAATTCCAATTCATTTGAAAGAATAAAATAATTAATTTAGCACAAACTAAAATTATGAAAAAGAAAAAATTTTTAAAGTCAAAAAAAGATAATTTTAAAAGCAAAAATGACCCACTCGGGTCATATACAGGCACGGGCCTTGTTGAAGATGAAATGCCAGTTCAAGACGCAGATGATCTTTAAACTTTCCTATATCTATTAAATCAACTTTTCATCAGACCAGTTTTCAGAACTTTTTTGATAGAGTTTACTTGGATAAAATCCTCTTTCTTTTAAACTTGAAATTCCGTTTTTGACTTTCTCTAAGTCCTCTTTATAAGTCACGCCAAGCCACTTTGACGAAGTTTTTTCAACTTTGAGCGTCACTTTGTTATTTTTTATCATATTGTTCAAAACATCAACGAGAAGAAACTCGCTTTTCAAATGGTCAATATCCTGAGCAAAGAAGTTTTCAATATCCTTTTCAATTTGCTCCAAAAAAAGTTTTGTGAATCCAAACATGGTCATTGAAGTCATGGTTTCAGGTGAAATTTGACGCCATTCATTTTTTCCAAGTTTTGTTGCGAAAATTTTTCCATCAATTATTTTCACTTCGCTCTCAACAACATCTGACGCATAATCACCTTCCATACTGAAAAGTCCACGCTTGACAGCTCCATTTTCAGTGAGTGTGTTTTTTGCCAAGAAACCAGCACTGACAAAATCTCTGTCGCTGTCACTATTTTTCAAAAAGTTTGCCACGATTTTGAAAGGCTCCAAACCATAAAAGTCATCTGCATTTATCACTGCAAACTTGTCAGAAAGTTTTCCGCGACAACAATATAATGCATGCGCAGTTCCCCAAGGCTTGATTCTCCCCTCTGGAATACTTGCAAGCGGAATGTCACTCATATCTTGAAAAACATACTCAACAGGAATCTTGCTTTTGAGTCTTTTTCCAACACTTTCCTCAAAGATATCTTGATGCTCTTTTCTGATAATAAGCACAACACGGTCAAAGCCAGCTCTAACGGCATCAAAAGCCGAATAATCAAGAATAAAATTTTTCTCCTCATCAATAGGTTCAATCTGTTTCAACCCACCGAAACGACTTCCCATACCCGCTGCAAGAATGACCAAATCCATAAATTCCTCCAAAAAAATATTTCTTAAAAATATTATATGTTAAAAATTCTCCAAAAGCAAGCAAACAGTGGCAATTAACTTTTTTTGCCCACCTTTATCACTTCCGCACAATTTTTTGCATAAGGTGTGAGTGTATATATCTTGAAATATATACTTAAAAGGAAAAACAAATGATATCAAATAACAACTGTGGCTGTTTCTTCTGCCGTTGCATTTGCAGATGCAATAATTGCAGACAAAACTGTTCAAACAATGACTGGAATGAATGCAAAAAATGTCCATGCCGTTGCCATGAAAGAAAAAACGAATGCCCTAGAAGAGAATGTAAATGCCATCAAAGAAAAGATTGCAACTGTCAAAATCGCTCATTTTATAACGAATGCGAAAACTTCGGTTGGAACAATCACAATGAAGAAAAATGCAACTGCTATAAAAACAACAACTGGAACAATAGTAGCGATAGAAACAACTCTTGGAATAACAATATGAACAACTTTGGATGCCAAGAAAACTTTCCTCGCCCAATGAATATGCAAACAAGAAACAATTTCGACCAAGATTTTGATGAATATTATGATGAGTTTTAAAAATAACTTTGAACCATTTTATTGATAATAAGTGCATAATGCACCTGATCGACAAAAACTTATCTTTGAACAAAACTCATAGATAATAAGTGCATAATGCACATGAACGGATAAAATTTGAGTTTTGAATTAAACTCATTGATAAATAGTGCATAATGCACACGCAAAGGTTAATTTTGACCTTTGCCTACATAAATTTTTTCCTTTTAAAGAATCCGCAAATGCGGTTTTTATTTTGCTTTTTCGTTTATTGCATGCTAGAATGAATATATGAAACAAAACGAAAGAATAATTATCTTCCCAACCGATACAGTTTATGGAATAGGCTGTCAAGTCTTTGATAAAGAAAGCATAAAGGATATTTATAGAATCAAAAATCGACCTTCGGACAAGCCTCTTGCCTGTTTGTCGGCAAATTTAGAGCAAATCAAAAAGATTGCCTTCGTCGGCAAAAACGTAGAAAAAATTATTAATACTTTCATGCCTGGCGCACTGACCATCATCTTGAAAGCAAAAGCAAAAACAAAGAAAACAACTGGTTTTGACACAATCGGCGTGAGAATCCCAAACTCAAAAATCGCGATTGAAATCTTAAAAACCCATGGCGCTATGCTCACAACTTCGGTCAATGACTCAGGAAAGTCACCTATAAACGAATATGACGAGATTGTGAAAAAATACTCACATCTCGCTGACAAAATCTACCCACCTTGTGAAAGCTCATCAAATCACCCTTCCACAGTTGTTAGTTTGATAGATGGCAAAATAAAAATATTGCGCCAAGGCGACATAACCTTAACGCAAATAATTGAAACTTTAAAATAAATTAGTTTATTGAAATATTGTTTTCTTCAAACACGCAGTCCTTGCTGACAACTCTGTATTTTTCTTTATCTATCAACGCCTCGCGTTCTTCACGAGTTGTCAATAGGCTTATAATAAACCCTCCTTTCGTTATTGTCAAGATAAAGATTAGCCTTTCAGCTTTTCAAACGCCTCTTCCACCACTTTGGAGATGTCAAAAGTTTTTTTATTGCCATTTATTGCAAACAGATATTCAATGTTTCCTGCCTTGCCTTTGATTGAAGAATAAGTCAAATCGCAAACCTCATAGCCAAGACCTTTGAGATATAAAACAAAGTCCCTGAGCAATGAAATATGCACCTTTTTATCTTTTATTACACCCTTAAATCTCTTCGCAAGCTCTTTTCCGCACTCAAATTGAGGCTTAAAAAGCATATAGATCTGTGTTTTTTGACCAAAAATTTCCTTGATTTTAGGAAAAATATGCCTAAGCGAGATAAAAGATATGTCACCAACAACAATTTCAGCGTCGGATATGAGTTTTTTGTCAACTTCACGAAAATCGGTATTTTCAAGGTTGACTACATTTGGATTTTGCACCAAACTTTCGTCAAGTTCACCACTTCCAACATCAAGTGAATACACCTTTTTTGCACCGCTAAGCAGTGCGACTTGGCTAAATCCACCAGTTGATGCACCAATATCCAGCACAATTTTCCCTGAAAAGTCAATTTCAAAAGCCTCTTTTGCCTTCAAAAGCTTATACGCACCACGCGAAACAAAGGCGTCGCCTTTTTTAATTTCAATGTTATCATTTTCGCCAACTTTTGTTGAAACTTTTTGGCAAACTTTGCCATTGACAAAAACTTGCCCGCTTGATATCGCACTTTGAGCCTTCTCTCTCGATGTAAATTTGTTAGTTTTAACCAAAAAACTGTCAATACGTATTTCTTCCATATAAAAATATTTTAATCAAAAAACAAAAAAGAACCAAGTGATTTTGCTTGATTCTTTCTGTTTTATATAATTAAGTCAATTTTAAATTGTGAAATGAGCCTATTCAAGTGAAATGAGATAGTAGTAAACTGGCTGTCCGCCGTAAGCCGATGTCACTTCGCAGTCAGGATATTTCTGGGCAAGTTTTTCACAAAGAGCAGTTGCCTCTTCTTCGCGAATATCCTCGCCATAGAAGAGAGTGATGTTCATTGTGTCCTCAGTGATAAGTTTTTCAACAAGGCGCTCAGTTGTGTCAGACACAAGTTTGCCTTTTGCAAGGATTGCCTTATCGTCAAGACCGATAATCTCACCAACTGCAAGGTCAAAACCGTCAACATGAGTGTCACGAACAGCATAAGTCACAGATGCAGACTTCACGCCTTTGATTGCGTCGTTCATTGCCTCAGTGTTTTCTTCAACACTTCCGTCTGGATTGAAAGCGATTGCACAAGTGATGCCCTCTGGCACACTCTTTGTGCCAATCACAATGAG
>CAOJNR010000071.1 GCA_948439925.1 uncultured Clostridia bacterium | reverse complement strand
GAGTTTCGCGATTTAACGGAAGATGAACTCAATCTTCTCGTTCGAGGTAAATAGATGATTGCGATAATCGGTGGTGGCGGAGCTGGACTTATGGCAGGCGGGTTTCTTTCAAGTTTTGGGCAGTCTGTCACTATTTTTGATGGCAATGAAAAATGTGGCAAAAAGATTTACATAACTGGCAAAGGCAGATGCAACCTCACAAACGCTTGTTCGGCAGAAGAGTATCTAAACAACGTTGTGCGTGGGCAGAAATTTATGATGGGCGCGATAAGGCGCTTTTCTCCGCAGGATACAATAGACTTTTTTGAAAATAATGGACTTAAAACCAAAATAGAGCGTGGGGCCCGAGTTTTTCCGCTTTCTGATAAGGCGTCAGATGTGACAAAAACACTTCTTAAAACCTGCAAAGATTGCAATATCAGACTCAACGAAAAAGTTGAAAGCGTTGTCTTTGATAAAACAACGAACAAATTTATTTTAACGACCAGTAAGTGCATAATGCACTTTGATAAGGTGATTGTCGCGACAGGCGGAAAAAGTTATTCGCTCACTGGAAGCACTGGCGATGGCTATAAATTTGCAAGGATGTTTGGTCATAATATAATAAAGCCTTGTGGCGCACTTTGCGCGATTGAAATAAAGGATAAGTTTGCCTCTTCTATTATGGGGTTGCCACTCAAAAATGTGGAACTTAAATGTAAGTTTGACGGTAAGAGAAAGTCGCTTTTTGGTGAAATGATGTTCACAGACAAAGGCATCACTGGTCCAATCGTGCTTTCAATGTCAAGTTTTATCAATCGCAGTGAAAATGTTGAACTTGCAGTCGACTTTAAGCCAGCTCTAAGCGAGGAAGAACTTGAAACAAGAATTCTGCGCGACTTTTCGGTTAATCAAAACAAAAATCTCACATATATTTTAAGAGGCCTTTTGCCAAAGAACTTTGTGCCAGTGTTTTTAAATAAGGCGGGTCTTGACGGCGAGAAAAAGGTCAATTCAGTCACTGCAAGTGAGCGAAAAATTATTGTTTCAACACTGAAAAACTTTGAACTTTCTTTTTCGAAACTTTATCCGCTTGACAGTGGAATTGTCACAAGCGGTGGGGTTGACCTTAAAGAAATAAACCCCAAATCAATGGAGTCAAAACTGCAAAAAGGGCTATACTTCATTGTCGAGGTTTTGGATATTGACTGCGGCGTATTCCTGTGCAAAATCAATAATTGAGGAGGGGACATGTTAAGATTTTTTCAAACTTTTTTTTCACTGCCAATGAAGGCAATCTATCCAACCAAAGTGATTGGAATGAAAAATTTGAAAGCACTCAAAAAACAAGGTGCAATAATCGCATCCAATCACACATCAAACATGGACGCTGTCATTTTCGCACTCAACACTTGGGAGAAAAAATATTATCTTGCAAAAAAAGAACTTTTCAAAAATAAGCTTTTTGGCGGAGTGATAAAGTCTATTGGTGCTGTCAAAATCGATAGAGGAGCAAGCGATATAACATCAATCAAAACATGCTTGAAACTTTTGAAAGAAAATAAAAAATTGGTTATCTTCCCAGAGGGCACAAGAAATAAAAACAGTGAAAATATGGAACTCGGTGAAGTTAAACATGGCACAGCAATGTTTGCAATAAAAGCCAAAGTGCCAATCGTTCCAATGTTCATTTCTCGCAAACCAAAAGCTTTCCGTAATACTTGCATTTTGCTCGGCAAACCTTTCACTTTGGAAGAGTATTACGGCAAAAAGCTGGACAGCACTGTGCTTGACGCATGCGCTAAAATTATCGCCGAAAAAATGAATGAACTCCGTGAAGAGTTTTTTAAAAATGATAAAAAATCACATAAAAAGGTAAATAATAAAATAAAAAGTGCTTAAAGCACAAAATAAAAAACTGCAAACTAGGCAGTTTTTTTTGACAAATATTTTCTGTTTTGATATAATTTAAACAAGAGGATAATTAAGGTTAATATAATGGAAGAAAAATTTGACATGTCAGCTATTGACAAAACTTTCACAAGTTACAAAAAAGGCCAAGCCTTTGACGGCGTTGTGGTTATGAAAAGAAATGACGGAGTGATTTTCAATATAGGTGGAAAAAATGACGCTTTCATTTCGTCTGCTGATTTTGAAGAGTTTGACAAAATTAAAATCGGCGATAGGTTCAAAGTCATCATCACCAACACCAAAAATGAAGAAGGCCTTATCGAAGCGTCAAAGAAAAAAGCTGACGAACAGATTATCGGCAATCAAAATGCAGTCAAACTTAAACTTGGAAGCAAGTTTTCTTTTGTTGTGACTGAGGGCAGTGCAAACGGCTTGCATTCAAATATGGGTGAATATAAAATCTTTATTCCAATTTCTGAAATTTCATCATCCTTTGTCAAAGACCCAAGAAGTTATGTTGGTCAACAGCTCGAAGCAGTTGTCACTGAAATTAAACGCGAAGAAAAATCAATTATCGGAAGCGTCAAAATGCTCACTGAGCAAATTAAAGAAGCAACTGAGAATATGTTTTGGAGCTCGATTTTTATCAATAAAATTGTCAAAGGCAAAGTCAAGAAAATTATGCCATATGGCGCATTTATTGATGTTGACGGAGTTGACTGTTTCTTGCATATCTCAAACATCTCCTACAAAAAACTTTCTTCTCCTGCTGATGCGATAAGTGAAGGCGAAGAAATAACTGCACGCGTGATTGAACTTGACAGAGTAAACAAAAAAGTCACTCTCAGCATTAAAGTCCTTCTCGATAGTCCAAAAAAACTTGCAATCAAAGAACTTAAAGTTGGAGAAACTTACTCTGGCAAAGTTGTCAAAATTTTGAAATTTGGTGCGATTATCGCACTTGAAAACGGAGCGAGCGGTCTGCTTCATATAAATAACGCTACAGAGGATAAACAGGCACAAATCTATCAAATCGTCAAACTCGACGAAGAGGTCAAAGTTGAAGTTATTGACGTCGACGTCGAAGACGAACGCCTTTCATTCAAACTTGTCTAGGGAGGTCAAAATGAAAAAGTATTATCACGGAAGTAAAAATGGAAATTTAACAGAATTGACAACTGAAAATTCAGAAGATGGCAATGTTTATGTGACAGATAATCGCCTTGTGGCGCTCACTTATGCGGTGCGCGGAAAACCAAATTTGTTTTTGACAAATCACAAAGGTGAAGAGGTGTTTTTGCAGTTTTATTTAGACTTATTCGATGAGATGGTTAAAGGCAAAAGTGCATATATCTACACAATTGAAGATGTTGGTTTTGAGCCAATTGACCAAAGTCGAAAATGTGGTCATAAGCACTGCTTTAAAGCAAACCAAACCGCCAAGATTGTGAAAAAAGAGTTTATTGAAGATGTATATACAGAACTGATGAAATATGTTGAAATTGGGGAACTCAAAATTGTCACTCCTGACAAAATGGATAAGGAGTGGCGCAAAAAATGCCTTTCAGATTTTCAAGAACTTGCTCTCAAACAAAGCGAAGAAGACCTGAAAAGCGAAGACAATTATTACTCACTTTTTCTATAAAAATTTAAAAACTTATTAAAGTTGTGATATGATAAAATTGTCAATATAACAACAAATTACAAGTTATCTTTTTTTGGAGGTTCTTCACATAGATAAAGGAGCAAACAAGCGATAAGTGAGGTCTTGGAAGATAAGGCCGAGCCTGAGCGAAGTTTGTGACGTGCTACTGTGGCTCAGTCGGTAGAGCAGTTGATTCGTAATCAACAGGTCGGCGGTTCGATCCCGCCCAGTAGCTCCATTAAAAATTTTATTTCATAAAATTTTTGCGTGTTTTATCAAAAACACGCGCAAAACTTTGTTTTGCAAATGGAGCTATCAGCGCTCGCTTCGCTCGCTGTAATGCTCCAATTAAACTAAGTGAAAAATCTTCTTATTTTATTAGGATGCTAAAAATTGATAAGTGGAAGGAGAAAAATGAAAACAAATAAAGAAAAATGTTGGGATGTTAATAGACTTGAATTGCAAGCCAAAGGTAAAATACAATATGAGGTTGGTTTGCTTGAAAAGATAGGAATTGACAGTTTGCAAAATGCAAGAGTGTTAGATTTGGGTTGCAGTAATGGATTTAAAACCTATCAACTTTTTAATAAAGATAACATTCAAAAAGTTATAGGAATTGATTGGTCACAAACAGCAATAGACGAAGCAAATGAGAAATATGGCAAGAACAAGAAGTTTGAATTTGTATGTGATGACATCTATAAAATTGACTTTAAACAAAAATTTGATATAATTTATATGTCATTTGTTTTACATCATGTCCAAGATAAGACGGGTTTGTTAAGGAAAGTTTACTCATTGTTGAAGAAAGGTGGTTATGTTGTTATCAAGACCATAGATGATAGTTCAATAATTTCATATCCTGATAATAACCATCTTGTTGAAAAGATAAAAAAATTATATGATAAAAAAATAAAGAAATTTTCAGATAATACTATATATACAGATAGATATCATGGCAAAAAATGTTATACACAACTTGTGCAAGCAGGATTTTCGAATATAAATTTAATGGTAAATTCAAACTTTACTTCAAATAGATCTGATGAACAAAAAGAGAAGTCTTTTGAAGTGGCTTTTGGGTTTAGGAATAATGAAAACATAAAAGGTTTTGCAA
>CAOJNR010000070.1 GCA_948439925.1 uncultured Clostridia bacterium | reverse complement strand
CGCATTGAGCGTTCCAAGAAGTTTTGCAATAAGCACTTCTTTGCTTGGAAGTTTTGCGAGTTCTTCGATTTCTTTGCCTTCAACGAAGTTACCATTAAGTAAACCAAATTTTACAGCCAATTTTTTTGTTTTTGTTGCGCTTTCGCAAGCGATTTTTGCACCTGCCACTTCGTCGTTATAACTGAACGCAACAGCGGTTGTGCCTTGCAACATATTTTCGGCCACATTGATTCCGAGTTCGTTGAGTGCAAGAGAAAGTAATGTGTTTTTATACACTTTGTATTCAGCGCCGTTTTTCTTGAATTCTCTGCGCATTGCAGTGTCTTCACTAACGGTCAAGCCTTTGTAGTCAACGAAAGTCACAGATTTAGACTTTGAAAGTTTTTCTTTGATTTCTTCAACCACAAGTTTTTTTGCTTCTATATTAGCACTCATGACTTTTCCTCCCTTTAAATAGAATTTTGTGTTTATTAAAACAAAATCTCTACGCCTCGGGAAAAAGGCATAGAGATAAAAGTATCAATATATTTCCTTCTTCCTCGGCAAGCACACCTAAGTGTTTATGCTTTCACACTTGCTGTCTATGGATAGATTTCATTTTAACAAGGTTATTATACACATAATCAAAGCCTTTGTCAACAAATTTTGAAAAGTTTTTTATTTTTTTTACATAGGAGGAAGAACTGGTGGAACAAAACTGTCAGAATATTCGCTATTATTATGTCCGCTATCACTTTGTCGACATGATTTAATAGTATGTAATAAATCCTTTGTAGTGGCTACCATCTCTTTTATAGATTCTCTATACTGTTTGAATAACTCTTTCAAAGGTAACTCATTTAGATTTCTCATTCTTTCCAACTCTTCAACAGAAGGTAGTTTATGGTTTTTTGGATAAGAGTTTATTAAGAAATAGTATTTATTTTCATCAGGGTTTGATTCAACTGTTTCAGCGCGAAGGCATAAATTGAAAACTTGATTTTCTTGCTCAGTTAGGATTTCTATATTTTTAGTATATTTAAGTAATTCTTTTGCTTTTGGTGCTTGATTCAAAATCCAATTTTGTGCATCTTTTTTAGTTTGAATTTTTAAAATTTTGTTATCAAACTCGTCAGCGAAAGCAATAGGGTGATAAATGTATACTCTATTTGTTTTCAAAATGAAGAAATAGGTTGTTAGGTTGTCAATATAAAGCTTTTCAGTAACTATTGATTTTGGGTAATCAATTTTTGGTGTTTTATGTTTTTTCATGTTTGACTCCTAAAAACATTATATCACATCTTTAAAATGATTTCAAGAGGGGATTTGATTTTTTTTAATATCTATTCATTTGACTTTACTTCTTTTATTTGTTAATATATAGTAAATTTAAGGAGAAAATATGGACTTTAAAGGAATTGAAGAAAAGTGGCAAAAGAGATGGGAGGAAGAAAAGCCTTTCAAGGCGATTGACTTTCATCCAACCAAGCCAAAGTATTATGTTTTGTATGAATTTCCAAACATCAGCGGAAACATTCACCTTGGACACTTGAAAGGCACAATCCCTGCCGATGTGCTTGCAAGAATGAAGCGTTTTCAAGGCTACAATGTTCTCTTCCCAATCGGTGGAGATGCATTTGGTATGCCTGCTGAAAATGCTGCAATCAAAAAAGGTATCAATCCACGCGACTTTGTTGCAAACGGCATGAAAACAATTATGGGTCAGTTCAAAAAACTTGGACTTTCTTTTGACTTTGACAGAACTGTTGCAACAAGCGACCCAGAGTATTACAAATGGACACAATGGATTTTCTTGCAACTGTTTAATCATGGCAAAGCATACAAGCAAAAGGGCTTTGTAAACTTCTGCCCAAACTGCCAAACAGTATTGTCTAATGAAGATAGCCAAGGCGGGAAATGTGACCGCTGTGGTGGAGCGGTTGTGCAAGAAGAACGCTGGGTATGGTTCTTGAAGATGAAGGAGTATTCTGAAAAACTGCTTGAAAACATTGACCGTATTCAAATGGCAGAAAACCTTAAAGAAGCACAGAGAAATTGGATTGGAAGAAGTGAAGGCATGCAAGTGGCTTTTGACCTCTTTGAAGATAACGGAACAAAACTCGGTCAAATTGAAATCTTCACAACTTGTATTGAAACAATCTACGGAATAACTTTCCTTGTTCTTGCACCTGAAATCGACCTTGTTGATAAATATAAAGACAAAATCAAAAATCTTGATGAGGTTATGGCTTATCGCAAACAAACTGCTCTTAGAAGTGAGTTTGACCGCATGAGTGACCTCAAAGAGAAAACTGGTTGCAAACTTGATGGGCTTTATGTTGTCAACCCTGTGAACAACACAAAAGTTCCACTTTACCTTGCTGATTTCGTTTTGGCTGGCTATGGCACTGGTTGCGTTATGGCTGTTCCTTCTCATGACCAACGCGATTATGATTTTGCAAAGGCTTTCAATATTCCTATCATTCAAGTCATTGAAGGAGATATATCAAAACAAGCGGTTGAGAAGAAAGAATATCTCGCAAAAAACAGCAAACTCATGAACAGCGATGAATTTTCTGGTATGCCAGTTTTAGAGGCTAAGAAAAAGATATCTGAAAAAGTTATTGCAATGGGCGTTGGCAAAAAACAAGTTAACTATAAAATGCAAGATTGGTCATTCAATCGTCAAAGATATTGGGGAGAGCCGTTCCCAGTTGTATTCTGCGAGCATTGCGGTGCAGTCGCGCTTGATGAGAAAGATTTACCACTTGTTCTTCCTGAAACTGATGATTATAGACCAAATGTCAATGGTGACTCGGCGCTTTCAAAGCTTACCGATTGGGTGAACTGCAAATGTCCAAAGTGTGGCGGAAAAGCACGCCGTGAAACTGATATCATGCCTAACTGGGCAGGTTCAAGCTGGTATTGGCTGAGATATATGGACCCACGTAATGATAAAGCGCTTGTTGACTTTGAAAAAGCGAAGTATTGGGGCAGTGTTGACTGCTATACTGGCGGAACTGAACATATAACACGACACGTTCTCTATGCTTTCTTCTGGCAAAACTTCCTTTATGAGATTGGCGCTGTTCCAACTCGTGACCCATTCGTTCGCAAAATGGGCAGTGGACTCATCCTTGATGACCAAGGCAAAAAAATGAGCAAGAGTTCAACAAATGGTGTTTCTCCACTTGAAGTTATTGAAAAATATGGTGTTGATGTTGCAAGAATGCATGTTCACTTCCTCGGCGGTTATGAAGATAACACACCTTGGACTTATGAAGGCATCACTGGCATCACTGCTTTCCTTGATAAAGTTTGGGCTTTGAAAGATATTGTTAAAGGCGATGAAGTTTCAAAAGAACATATCTTTGAACTTAACAGACTTATCAAGAAAATCACAGAAGATTATCAAGATTTCAAACTTAACACAGCAATATCAGCATTTATGATTTTTGTCAAGACGGATTTATCACTAAGCAAGAACTTAGACAATTCTTAGTTCTCTTAAATCCTCTTGCACCTCATATCACAAGCGAAATTTTCGAGATTGTGTTTGGCAAGAATATTTTGGATGAAAAGTGGCCCGAGTTTGACGAGAAATATTTGGTTGAAGACACAATTTCACTTCCAGTTCAAATAAATGGCAGGTTTGCAAAGACTATCACAATTTCAAGAACTGCTTCGCAAGATGATGTTTTAAGCGAGATTGTTTCAAAATATCCAGAACTTTGCGATAATATTGATACTCTTAAAAAAGTCATCTATGTGCCAGGCAAGATTGTTAACCTTATAAAATAATAATAACACGAATGAAGTGAGTGTTATTCTTGTAATACAAAAAATCACGACATTGTCGTGATTTTTTGTGTGCTTTAAGATCTTTTTTATTCTTTATCAGTATCGTCGTCAGTAGCTTTTTCAATATTTTTTTCAGCAGATTGATTGTTCATTTCCTCAGAATTTTGAGGTTCTTCCTCATCGTTTTCTTCAACAACAATTTCTTCTTCATTTTCAATCTTTTCTTCCATTTCAGTATAGCCAAGAAGTTTTTGTTGTTTCTTTGCCTCTTTTTCAGCTTTCTTTTGAGCTTTTTCTTGTCTTTTTGCTTCTCTTTCTTCCTCAGTGAGTGAGAAGTATCTTGCGTCAAGAGCTTTTGCCACGATGACAATCATAAAAGTGATAAGTCCAGAAAGAACGATTGAAATCACAAGGTTGAGAATTTCACTGCTTTTGAATCCGTCGATAAAACTAAAAATGCAGAAGAACCAGCCAACCATTGCAATGAATGGGAAGAGCAGTGTGAACACAACCAAAGTTACCTTTGAATTGACTTTGCTTGCAAATCTAAATGCAAAGATAGACATAGCAAGTGAAAATACTGAAAATATAACTCCGATAATAAGTGAAGCAATTTGAGATGCGCTCATTAAATCAAAATTCATAGTTTCCTCCAATTTATAGTTGTATTTTAGCACAATTTTTTGTGTTTGTCAATACGCTTTTTTATATTTACCAAAGAATATTTTTAAATTTATTTTGAAAATGTCACTCTTTGGGTTATACTATTGATATAATATGTCGAAAAGCAAACTTTTATTTATAATTTTAGGTGCGATTGCAGGTATTCTTGCCATAGCTGGTGTGGCTATCGCTTTTTCTGTCAATTATGACGATATTGCACCTGCCAAAGTTGAGGTTATAGACAACGGAGAGGAGATTTTTTTCAAAAGTGACCTCAATGAGAATTATCATGGCTATCGTTTTTTCTTCAAGACTGACAAAGAAAGCTTTGTTTTTGACAGTGAGAGCAATATTTTGCCACTAAGAAGCTTGGGTGATAAGATGGAAATAGGAAGTTCTTATCAAATTTCTTCCTGCTTTTTGGGTGATAATGAAGGCGGAAACAGCAAGTTTAGCGAAGAAATTTC
>CAOJNR010000069.1 GCA_948439925.1 uncultured Clostridia bacterium | reverse complement strand
AAGTAACGGATTATCGGGATTTTCACTTTTCGGCTTTTCATTCTTGAAACTTTTTGTGGCATTTGCTCTGCTATCAATTTCATACACCTCCAAAACATCCTACACAACACTTATTGCTGGCGTCATGGGACTGGGAACACTGGTCGCGTCAAATAATCCGTTATATATCGCACCTTTTATCCTTTGGGCACTTTCCATTGTGGCATTTAAGTCAATGAAAAGGATTTATCCTTTCGTTGCAATCATCATTGCGGAAGTCGTTATCGGATTTTATTTCAAACTGTATTTCACATTTGGCATACTTGAAATTGCGCCACTGCTGTTGGGAGCGCTCATGTTCCTGTTCTTGCCAAAGAAGTGGTATGACAATCTCGCTGTGCTTCTTTCTTCTGGCTCTGATAGGTTGGCTGTCAAAAATATGGTCAATCGCAACCGTGAAGTTTTATATCGAAGGCTTAACAACTTGTCCGAAGTTTTTTACGAGATGAATGGTGTCTTTAAAAAACTTATCAAGGAAGAAATGAGCGCGGAAGAAGTGACCAGCCTTTTGTTTGAAGAGGTGCGTGATGGAATATGCAAAAACTGTCCTGAATACAAGCACTGCCACAGAACATTCTCAGCCGACACGAAAAAAATGTTTTCTGAGCTTATAACCATTGCTATGGAGCGCGGACGAATAACTCTTCTCGACTTTCCAAGTTACCTAACATCTCGTTGTGGACGAGTAAACAATTTGATAAGTGAAATTAATACCCTGACAAAACAGTATAAAAACTATGCAAATCTTGTTGGCAACATTGACAATTCAAAGCTTCTCATATCCGACCAACTTGGAGGCATGGCTCAAATCATGAAATCGCTTGCGAGCGAAGTGGACAGCCTTGTTTCATTCAACTCTGCGCAAGAGAATAAGATTATCGACGAACTTGCTTACAACAACATCATCTGCACTGACGCGGTGGTTTATGATAAAGATGCGCGCACAGTTATGGCAAGTCTGGTTGTTCGCAGTGAAGACGCATCAAGACCAAAACTCAATCAAGTTGTTTCCAAAGTTTGTGGAAACAAAATGTCAACTTATGAAGTTTATCCTTCAACGCGCGCTGGGCTTGTTAATGTCAACCTCAAAACATCTCCTCGCTATGACGCAATCTTTGGCGTGGCAAGTCAGGCAAAGAGTGGCACGTCTGCCTCTGGTGACACTCACAGCGTGATACGCCTTGACGGTGATAGGTTTATGTTCGCACTATGTGATGGTATGGGCAGTGGCGAAAAAGCCAGTGAAAAAAGTGAAACAGCAATCGGTCTGATTGAAAACTTCTATAAAGCAGGCTTTGACAATGACATAATCCTTTCCTCAGTCAACCGCCTTCTCAATCTCGAAAAGGATGACATATTCTCAACCATTGACATCTGCGTAGTCGACCTTAAAAACGGAATTGCAGACATAGTCAAAATGGGCGCGCCGTCTTCATATATCCGTGGCGAAGATGAGTGCAAAATTATCGAAGGTGGAGCTCTTCCAGTTGGTGTGCTTCAAGAGGCAAAAGCGCAGACACAAAAGATTGTCATTAATGGTCAAGATTTCATCATCATTTGCAGTGACGGAATAAGTGACAGCTATGGCTCTGACGGCGAGTTTAAAGATTTCATCCTCACAATCAAAACTTCAAACCCGCAAGAATTTGCAGATAAGATTATTGAAAAAGCCCTCGCTAACAATAATGGCTATGCAGTTGACGATATGACAGTGCTTGTTGTTAAAATTTTTGAAAGTTAGAAAAAACCACCTAAAAACAGGTGGCTTTTTTTAATACGATTTATGTTTACACTTTTTTTGTTTCTTGCTGAAATTTTTTAAAAATGTATACACAATAGGTAAATATTAAGATTAAATTGTATGTTAAAATAATTAAGACAGTAAGAATGTTTGCCAAGTCTTAAAAGGAAAGATTATGAAACAAACAAAAATATTAAATAATAATTGCGAAAATTATGTTCAACATTATTATTATAATAAAAATTTAAAAAGTTTTTTTACTACAAACAGTGGCCATTGCAAAAAGTTTAAAAAGAATTGTGATTGTTGTTCTGATTTTGTTGTGCAAGCAAAAAGTTCAGAAGAAACTGAAATTTCAATTCATCAACAACTTTCTCGCATTTTAAATATTTTAAATTTCATTATCAAATTGTTTGATAAAGAATAGTAGTAAAATATTTGATAAGGTTGCTATTAAAAAATAGCAGAATTTCTGCTATTTTTTCTTTCTGTTAAAATTAATCTTTTATTTCACAACCTCGATTGAATATGCGGTTGGGACATTTTCAATTTTTACCTTATCTGAAATTTCAACACCTGCAATAGCATAGACTTCATTTCCGCTTGCAAGAACTGGAAGAGTTCCGCGTTGGCGCTGAGGAATTTTCTTGTCAATCAGATAACTTTTAAGTTTTTTGCTTCCGCCACCAAACTTTTCAAACATATCTCCGTCTTGACGAAATCTCCAAGTTGCGTCTTTTGGCACTTTGCGATAATCAAGGAAAAGCACATTTTCGCGAGGCGTGAAATCTTTAACACGTCTTACAATCACCTTACCAAAACCTTTAACCTCAAACTCGCCGCACTTGAAAGGCTCATCAAGAGTGATTTCATCTTCGTGGCGGTTGGCGATTGTGAGATAGTCATATTCTTTCACTGCATACGCCTCAAAAGGCAGATAGATTCTCTTGCCGTTCGCGCCATTGACTGCGAGATCTTTGATTGCCATTATATGTTTTCTTTCGATATCATAAGTGATTCCAATACGCTTGAAAGTTTTGAAAAGCATACGCACAACAACTGGATTTTCGTAAAGGAAATATGAAGTTGGGATGCGTGCAACTTTGCCGTCAATCATAACAGCATCCGCATAGGTGTGAGCGCTTATATATTCATCATCCTCTTTGATTGCTTGGGCAAAATTGTTTATGCTTTCAACTGCTTTTGGCCAGCGCTTTGTCACCTCTTTCATAAGCACATTGCGAACGAAGTTGCGATTGTATACGTTATCGTCATTTGTGTAGTCATCGTTATAGTCAATTCGGTTGAGGGCGATGTATTCCATAATCTCTTCTTTGCTTGTTGTCAGCATTGGGCGAATGTAAATTCCGTCGCGAATTGGTTCCATTCCTTTTGCGCCTGAAACGCCAGAGCCACGGAAGATGTGCATAAGGATTGTTTCGGCTTGATCTTGCATATGATGTGCAAGAGCGATCTTGTCAACAAGTCCCTTTTTGATAAGCGCTTTGAAAACACCATAGCGACCATCTCTTGCACCAGTTTCAAGTGACACTCCCTTTTCTTTGGCAAGCTTTGGCGCATCAATGCGGAACTTATAGAATCTCACTCCAAGTTCTCTCGCTTTGGCACGCACAAGGTCTGAGTCCATATATGAATTTTCTCTTATGCCATGGTCGACATGAATGGCAACAACTTCGATGTCAAACTTGTTTTGGTTTTCTGCCAAATAGTGAAGAAGTGCCATAGAATCACTTCCACCGCTCACGCCAACGCCAATCACATCGCCTGCTTTAATCATTTTATTTTCTTTAATAAACTCTTCAATTCTTTCCATATCTCATTCTCCATACATTTAGCGCACAAAATGCGCTAAGTTCAATACAAAGATAGATTATACAACAAAAAAATATTTTCCGCAATAGCAAAAAAGAAAAAAATACCAAAATTTTGCTTTTTTATTTGAAAAATAAAGAGAATTCAATAAATTTAATATTTTTTAAATATTTCAAAGCACTTTAAATTTCGCAATAACATAGCATAAACACAAAAAAACAGCGAAATCAAGTCGCTGTTTTTTATGCGTTATTAAAAAATCTGTTGAATTAATCAAATATCCTGTTCTTCTTGCAAATTTTTTAAAAGATGGTCTGGATTAAGCACTTTCAGGTCTTCTGGAACAAACAAGCCGTTTTCTCTTATCAAGACGTCGTCAAACCAGATTTGTCCGCCACCATACTCTTTTGTTTGGATTTGCACCAAATCCCAGTGGAGTGCTGACTTGTTGCCATTATCGCACCTGTCATAGCAACAACCAGGCGTAAAATGAATTGAACCGCTTATCTTTTCGTCATAAAGAATTGAATTGCACGGAAAGGTGATGAGGGGGTTGAGCCCGAAAGAAAATTCGCCGACATATCTTGCGCCTTCGTCAATGTCAAATGCTTCGTTAAGCTCTTTTGTGTGATTTGAACGGGCGTTAATGATTTTGCCATTTCTAAATTCCAAAAAGACATTTTCATGAGTGATGCCATTTTCAGTGCTTGGAACATTGTAAGTGATATATCCATTCACGCTGTCCTTAACAGGCGCGGTATATAACTCGCCATCAGGAAGATTTCGCTTGCCAATGCACTTAATTTGAGGCAGTCCGCAAATTTTAAATTCAAGGTTTGTGTTTGGCGCGATTATTCTGACCTTTTCAGCCTTTTTCATGTATTCGACCAAGTTATCCATTGCAAGCGAAAGTTTGTTGTAATCTATTGAGCAAGAATTTAAATACATTTCATAAAGCTCTTTGTATTCTTTGCCACTTTCTTTGGTTTGCTCGTTGGTTGGCACACAAGTTAATACCCAAGGTCTTTTTAATCTCAAATTCTTAGTAATTTCGTTGATGTAAACGGCAAGCATTTTATTCTCTTCTGCATTAAACTGATAAGGACATTCTTCACGAATTATGCAAGTTGCAGATGCAGTTTGATACCAACTTTTTTCACGGTCAATAATTTCTTTCAGCCTTGCATTGTCTATTCCTTTCCAGCGATTAACATACTGTTCCATTGTCAAGAATTCATCAATTACATTGATACCTTGCGTATTACAATATTCTTTAACGCTTCTCCCTAACTCAAAA
>CAOJNR010000068.1 GCA_948439925.1 uncultured Clostridia bacterium | reverse complement strand
TGGTCAAGACCCAAAAAAATAGTGAGAAGAGGAATGAGTAATGTTCCACCACCCATTCCAAGCCCACCAAACACGCCAGCAATTATGCCAAAAATGATATACAGAAAGATTGTCAATTCCCCTCCAAATAATCTTTTTTAACTTATTTTTGCGAAAAAGTTGTAAGATTTTGACTTTTTGATTAAATTATCCTTACACTAAAATGTTTTTCTCATCACAGAATAAGTTTTATTCCGCCTGCAAACATAATTATCGCAAAGATAATTCTAATCGCTTTCGGTGGAAGAAATTTCAGTGCAAACGAGCCAAGAATTCCACCCGCAACCACACCAAGCCCAACTGTCAGAAGTGGCAGTGATTCAATGTAGCCATTTATCACATAGATGAAAGCGCTCACAAGGCTGAGTGGAAAAATGACGGCTATGGCTGTTGCATGCGCTTTTTTGTTGTCAAGATGCAAAACTTTTTCGAGAATTGGAACGCAAACCATTCCGCCACCGCCACCAAAAAAGCCATTCAAAAAACCTATAACAGCACCCGCCAAAACAAGATACCATTTTCTTTTGCCATCAATCGCATTTTCTTTTTTTATTTCTCCGCTTTTTAAGCCTTTTTTAGTTGCATAGGAAGCGGTATTCTTATTCAAAACACCCTTTGTGCCACTATTTTGCCTTACGGAAGGTTTAATATTCTTCATCTTGTCAATTATTATAAATAAAAATGCTAAAATTATTTGATATTTGAATTAAAATATTATATACTATCTAAGTATATAAACTGCTATAAGTGGGATTTTGGCATTTTTAAGACAAATGAAACTTTACAGCAAAAATAAAATTAAGGTGGCTTATGCGCAAAAAACTCAAATTAAACAAAAAAATGATGACTATCGGTTTAAGTTTGCTTGTTCCTGTTTCGCTTGCTGGCGGAATTGGAGTTTTATCAAACAGGGCAAACGCTGAGGAAACTTTTCGTGACTACTACTCTGAAAATATCGATATCACCAACGGCAATTTCACAAATGGAGCAAATCCTTATGCCAGTGGTGAACTTCAAGGTTGGAGTATAATCGAAAAGGAAAGTAAGGCAAACGGAATGATTATTGACGTTAAGGAAAACTACTCAAATAATCATGAGAATGTTTATCGCCTTGCCGAAAACCCTGGCACAATCGGAGATGACAACAAAATCCTTATGATCAACTCCCGTTATAGTGCTGACGGCTCAGGCTCTGCTAAGAAAGGTTATAGATCAAACAGTATCAAACTTAAATCAAACTCATACTATAAACTTTCTGTCAAAGCACTCACCGCACTTAATGGTTCAAGTTCAGTTAAAGGCTCAATTTACATTTCTGGTCTGAAAAACAGCGACGGCAAGGATGTAAGTTTTGCATTTGAAAACATTGAAAACAAAACTTGGTCGAATTATTATTTCTATCTTGTTACTGGAAATGAAGAACAAGAAGTGACGCTTGACCTCTATCTTGGAAGCAAGTCCTCATCTTCACTTGGCGGTGCTGTTTTCTATGATAATGTTGTGCTTGAACAATTTTCACAAAACTATTTCTACAAAAACATTGATGAACTTCAATCAACAAGCGACTTTGTGAATGGCGTTAAAATTGAAAAGAACGCAAAATTCCTTTTAAATGAACTCACAAGCACAGGAAGCGAACTTGATATGAGTGGATACAACTTCGATTTTGAAGATTTAAACAACTCTTCAAGCGTGCTTGGCGAAAACTGGACTAAACTTGCAACAGGAAAGAATGTTGCTCACGGACACGCAAGCATATTCACTGTTGGAACAGGAACTCAGCCAGGACAATTTAAAGAAACAACAGGCTACACTTATGCTGGCAACAACTTTTCAAATGGAAACACCAAAGCACTCGTTATGTATTCAACTGTTGGACAAGACACATTCTTTGGTGTTCAATCAAAGGATATTGAAATCAAAGCTCATGGCTTATATAAGTTTTCTGCCTATGTTAAAGTGTCAGCTATGACAAATGGATCTTTCTATATCAAAGTTAAAGAAAACGACAAAATCCATTCTGTTCTTTCATCAGAAGATTACACTCTTGCCTCTGGCACAAGCAGTGCTATCACAGCAAGCGGAAGTGACAACTTCACAAACAACTATCAGAAAGTTGATTTCTATGTGAAAGGTCATGAACTCTATGACACATCAGTTAACCTTCAATTCTTTATGGGTAGTGAAGAAACTCTTGCGCAAGGCTGTGTGTTCATTGACGATATCACACTTTCATATGTGGACTATGAAGAATTTAGCAACGCTTCAAATAAACTTGAACTTTCAACAATCGCTGAGTCACCTGCTTTCACAAATGGTTATTTTAACCTTGCTGAAAATGAAGAAGCATCTTTGACATATCCGCTCAAAGCATCGGGCTGGACACTCACACAAAATGATAACAAGTTTGCAAAGCAGGAAGCTGGAATTGTATATCTCAAAAATCGCACAACTTTCAATGAAATGTATAACGACATTAAAACTTGGGGACAGGTTTATCCAGGAAATCCAAGTGGAATTGACTCACCTAACAATGCTTTCATGTTCTACAATAATAACAGCTATCAAAATTTGAAATCATCTTCATATACTCTTGAAAAGAACAAATATTACAGCTTTTCATTTGACTACTTCACTCAAACCCTTGATAATGCAGAAAATAAAAATGCAAGTCTTACAGTTGAAATTGTTGACGAAAATGGAATAGTTTTATTTAAGCAAAAGGGTTTTGCAAGCGAAACATCTTGGAAAAACAGTTCAATCTATTTCCACACTGCCGAAAATGCATCAAACAACATTAATGTTATTGTATATTTCGGTGAAGAAGATGACAGAATGACAGGAATTGCCTACATTGACAACTTTGAAGTTCAGGCTGACATTTCTGAAAGCGTTTTTGAAAACACTGATCATAAAGTTGACTTGACTGATTACTTTATGAACCTTGACCCAACAAACTCTATCAGCGGAACTATAACAGCTTCAAACGCTTACACATTCTCTATTGACGAAACCTATATCCCAACCACAAACACAAGCGCTAGTGGCGGAATTATGAAAGGTGAAGACAATGAATATAGTGAAGCTTATGGCGTTGAAATCAAAGATTCAAATATCCTTGCGATCAGGTCAAGACTGCCAAGCAAGGCAACACTCACCTCAAAATATCCTCTTTCAACAGAGGCTGACAATTACTACAAACTCACATTCGACCTTCGAACAATTCTCAGAAGTGAAGTTAAGAAAACTGATGATCACGACTGCAATTCAGGCGTAAGCATTGGACTCAGCGATTTCGAATTGATTGAAAACCTTATCTCTGATGAAGAGTTCACAACTTACACTATTATTTTTAAAGCAGACACTGCAAAAACACCTAACCTTAAATTCTCACTTGTAAGCGACTGCGAGAACACAACAGGAAGTGCTCTCCTCACTCATATCAATTTCACTTCTTCAAGCGAAGATGAATATACTCGCGCAAAAGACTCAGAGAATTATAACAAAACAATATTCACAACAACTGAAATTGATGCCAGTGACGATGACAACAATGGTGATGACAGCAATCAAGAAACTCCATCACAGACAGACAATTCAATGTGGCTTCTTATTCCTTCAATTATCTTTGCTATCACAATTATAATCGCGCTCGTTGGTTTTGGACTTAGAAAAATCAAAATCACAAAGACTGAAAAGATTCGCGAGGAAAGTTATAACAGACGTATCAGTGTTGACCACGATATGATACTCAAACAAGCTCAACAGATGAGAGATGAAGAAGTTGCTTCACTCAAAGAAACAAAACAAAATCTCTTGAATCAAAAAGAAGAAGCTGAGCAGGCGCATAAGGAAGCAGTTAAAGAAGCAAGACTGAACAGCAAAGGCAAGATTTCAAAGGATGCCGAACGCGAATTTAAAGCTTATGCAAGCAAGATTTCAAGAATCCAACAAAAGATTGAAATTTTGAATGAACAGATTGACTCTGCACAATCACCTGATCACCTTATGGACATTGAAAAACGTATCAGTGACGACGAAATTAGACGCCAAAAAGAGTTGAGAAAGGAATCGAATAAAAAATAAAGCTTTAATTAGTTTTAATAAACATTAAAAAAAATCCACGGAAATTCCGTGGATTTTTTATTTTTTAAATTTTATAACGTGATTTACTAGGCACAATTTCTCTGCGTCTTTTTTAGAAAGATGCAACACTTCAAAAAGAATTGAATGTGGCTGTTATACTGCACTCCCTAGTAGGAGGCAACGACTCATCATTCATCATCATCGCCAAAGTCGTCATCATCGTCGTCTTCGTCATCAAGGTCAAGATCGTCATCGTCAAAGTCGTCATCGTCATCAAACTCTTCCTCTTCTTCCTCGAACTCCTCGTCGTCAAAAGCAACTCCGTCCTCATCGTCAAAGTCGATATCTGGTGCAATATCGTCATCGTCGTCAAGAAGAGATGACTTTGTGATATCTGTCACAGACGCCATTTCGCCTGTTTCATCATCCATAGTCACGATATCCTCGTCATCTTCACGAGTGAGATAATCTTCCCAGTCACCAGTAAGCTCACCATCTTCGTTTTGGTGCTCTTTAAGACAGTTTGCACACATGATTTCATCTGGCTGAATATAGTTTGTTCTGCAAATTGGGCAAAGTTCCAAATCTATATCATCGATATAATCATTCTTTGCTTCAAGTTCAGCTTTGCAAACTGAACAAAGTTTATCTTTCTTTTGGATGTAGTTAAGTTCACATCTTGGGCATCTGATATAAACAGGTTTTTTCATATTGTTCTCCTTCAATTTAATTCAAACTCATTATACATATAACGCGAGTAAATGTCTAATGATTTTTAAAGATTTTTAACATTTTTTTAACTTTTTTTTGCCTCTAAACTTGCCTCTGCTTGACTCTTTCTTAAATATACTGGAACAACGCTCTTAGCACTTATCCCCTTGCCCTGCTTTTGCATAATTTTCGCGTAATCAAGAAGGTCTTGTGCGCTTATTGCAATCGAATTTTTAAACAAAGCATCTTCAACAAGCGAAACCTTTGTGGCAGAGATTTCGTCAAGTTCTTCTT
>CAOJNR010000067.1 GCA_948439925.1 uncultured Clostridia bacterium | reverse complement strand
CTCAAACGTTTTATTCAACAGGAAATTGAAGACCAAATTGCCGAAAAAATCTTGCTTGGTCAGCTCAAAGGTCAAGGAACAATCATTATAGACGTTGAAAATGAGCAGTTAACCTTTGAAAATGAATAAAATATCTTGAAAACACAAATTTCGTTTGGAAAAATTTGAAAACAATGCTATCATTATAGTGTGATAAGCTCACAGGGGAGGTAAATTATGAAATTACAAATTTTGGAAAGAAATGATTACAAGGCAAGCGCTAAACTTAAAAAAGTTATCGAAGATAAAATGCAAAAACTTGATAAATATTTCGACAAATCTGCGTCTGCAAAGATTATTTGCTCAAAAAATGGCAAGCAAGAAAAACTTGAAATCACAATTAAGTCAAACGGACTTTTATATAGAAGTGAAGTTGTCAGCGACAGTATGTTTGCAAATATTGACTATGCTCTTCCAAAACTTGAAACTCAAATTGTGAGAAACAGAGAAAAACTTATTGATAAAAGAAAATCAAGAGCGGTTAAAGAAATGGTTTCTGAGCCATTTGAATTCTTGGAAGAAGAACCTGATGAACTTCCAAAAGTTTTCAAGAAAAAGAGCTTTGAACTTGAACCAATCCTTATTGATGATGCAAGACTTGCAATCGAACGCTTAGGCCATGACTTCTATGCTTTCCTTAACGCAAAGACAGGAAAAATTAACATCATCTATCGCCGTAAGGACAATAAATTTGGTCTTATTGAACTTAAATACTAGGAGAAAATATGAGCAAAGAAGCAAGGGATATCCTTTTTAGTGAGATTTTTAATAAACCTGTTAAGTTTACAAGCGATGTTAAAAAAGTTAGAAACGGTATTCGAGGGAATATTCGTTTGGCAAAGGGAATGTTCCGCACTGATGAGGAAAAAGAGAAATATTTAAATGAAAGCCTTGAAAGACAATTACCATAAATAAAAGACCTAAATGAAAGGTCTTTTATTTTGTTTATCAAATATGATTACTTAAATATTTTTTTAAAGTGGCTAAGCAACAAAAAAAGTGACATAGTCACTTTATTAATTTTTTTTAATTATATAGAAATTATAGAATAAGTGGCTAAGCCACAAAAAAGTGGCATTGCCACTTAATCATTCTGAAAATATGCAATTAGCATAATATAGCATACAAAAAAAGTGGCATTGCCACTTATTTTGCTTCTCTGATAGAATCAAGCATTTTTGCATAACGAGCTTTCTTTCTGTCTGCACTGTTTGAATGAATAACATTGTCTTTTGCAGCAGAGTCCATAAGAGATACAACTTGTTTGTAAAGTTCTTCACTCTCAGCAATGTTCTTGTTTGCAACAGCAGTCTTGAATTTCTTTGCATAAGTTGAAATCCTAGACTTGATAGCCTTGTTTTCTGCTGTCTTTTTCTCAATGACTAAAACTCTCTTTTTCGCTGATTTAATGTTTGGCATATCTTTCTCCTTTAAATTTTTTCTTAAAGATTATAGCATACACTTTTATAAAAAACAAGCGAAATAAATAATTTTTTTTAAAAAAGTTATAATATTTTTATGTTTGATTTGATTGATGAGAGTGGAAGTGACCTTTCACGCTATGGTTATAAGGTAAAAACGGTGGACAAGTTTGGCACAAGCGTGGCAAAACTTTATGTTGACAGCGAAGAAAAATCAAAAGATCTCGGGCTTGACGCTGGTGAATATTTTATTGTTTCATGTCCAAAAATTTATGAAAATGAGGCTGTTTCAGAACTTGTGACGGCACATCTATTTGAAATCTTTGACAAACTTTTCAAAAGTCTTCACGGTAAACGAACTTTGGTTGTTGGACTTGGCAATCCTGAAATTTGGGCAGACTGCCTTGGCAAATGCGTGGTTGATAATGTTGAAATTGAAGCACTGAAAGAGAATAACCACATTTTTAAATTTTGTCCAAACATATTTTTCTCAACAGGTATTAACACTTTCGATATGGTGTCAATACTTGCAAAAGGACTGGATATTGAGTGTATTATTGTTGTAGACTCACTTGCAACAAATTCTCTTGAACGGCTTGGCAAAAGCATACAAATTTCTTCTGCTGGAATGACGCCTGGCAGTGCAGTCAACGCCTTAGGCAAAAAGATAAACTTTGAAAGCACGGGTTGCAAATGTTTTTCAATCGGTGTGCCTTTCATGTTGTTTGCAAAAGAAGGTGAAAGCGATGAAGTTTTGCTCGCACCAAAGGATATTCATGAAAACGTGCATGAAATGGGAAGGGTGATTGGTGACGCACTCAATCTTTTGCTATGCCACTGAGATAAAACTTTTTTTGCCAGTCAGGTTAACTGGCTTTTTTATATTTTATAAAAGCGAATAAAATTAAGCTTTCCGCACAAAGTAAGATTATGTATTTTTATTTACTTATTCCAGCTGTGCTCATTCTCATTTTGATGATGCCGATTTTTCTTGAATTTAAGGTAACTTTGGACGCAAAAACATTGTCAGGTGTGCTGTCTGTGTTTTTGTTTAAGATTAAACTTCATCATCTTATTTACAAGTTTGAAAAAGGAAAACTTATCATTCAAGATGAAGAGAGTAAGGGACAGGAATTTGACCTTGACAGTCGTGAAGTTGTTTTTTATAAAGACCTTATTTCAGAGGTCAAGGATAAGACGCGCCTTAAAGAACTTTTTGTTTTTTATAATGTTGGCTTTAATGACGCTTTTGTGACAGCTATGGCGTGCGGAGCAATAAACAACGCTCTTCTTATCTTTTTCACTGCAATAAAAAATCAAAAGCCAACTGCTTCTCTTGGCGTTTATGACACAGTTTCATATAATCGTGATTTGTGCGAGTTTGCGGTCAAGATAAAAATTACAATAACCCTTTTTGACATTTTATATGCTCTTCTTATGGCATATATCACAAGCGTAAGATTTGTTCATCAAAAGAATGCCGAAAAGACAGGCGAAAATCTTTCTGCAAAAAGTGAAAGTTAGGAATAAAGATTTGAGGTTTGGTTAATCTAAAACTATATTTAAGGGGGAAATATGAAAATTTACGGAACAAGCGATAGCATAAATTCACTTATCGACAGCGCTATGGAGAAAATCAAAACCATAGTCGATTCGTCAACAGTCATCGGTGACAAAGTTGAAACACAAGACGGAACTGTTATCATTCCAATTTCAAAAGTCAGTGTGGGCTACGTCGTTGGCGGTGGAGAATACGCCGATCTTTCTTCAAGGCGCGTTGCCAATCATTTTCCAATGGCTGGCGGTTCAAGCGGTGGAATGAGCGTGACACCTGTTGGCTTTTTGGTTGAAAACAAGGGCGAGGTCAAGTTTGTCAATGTTGAGAATAAAACTCTCTATCAAACAATTCTCAACATGTTCAATGCTTTACTTTCAAAAATAGACAAGGAGAGCGAAAATGAAAGCGGTCAAGATGACGAATAAAGCAAAAACTTTTCTTGCTTTTCTTTTTGCTTTTATATTTTTTGTCAGCGCATGCATTGGCGGAATATTTCTTTCGTCATCGCATATAATTTCAGCTCTTTCAAATCAATCAATGCCAAGCCTTAGCGTGAGCGAAGCAAGCACTTCGGCAAAAGCAATGTGCGTTATGGAAGCGTCCACAGGTCGAGTTTTATATGGCAAAAATAGACATGAAAAATTGCCAATGGCAAGCACAACAAAAATCATGACAGCAATAACAGCAATCGAGAACTGCAAAGATCTTGATGAAAGGTTTGAAATCTCACCAAGAGCGGTGGGAATTCCAGGCACAAGCTTATATCTTCGCAAAGGTGAAACGCTTTCGGTGCGAGAGTTATTATATGGACTTATGCTCATATCAGGCAATGACGCATCATTTGCCATCGGCGAACGCGTTGGTGGAAATGTTGAAAACTTTTTGGATATGATGAATAAGACCGCGCAAAAAATCGGTGCGCTCTCATCTCACTTTGATAACACTCATGGTCTTGATTCTCAAACTCACTACACAACTGCTGAGGACCTTGCAAGGATAACTTCATACGCAATGCAAAACCAAACCTTCAAAGAGATCGTTTCAACAAAAAACACAAAGATAGTTTCTGGCGAAGGTAAGACAAGATATTTGAAAAATAAAAATCGACTTCTCAACAGTTTAGCTGGTTGCAATGGCGTTAAGACTGGTTTTACCAACGACGCTGGCCGTTGCCTTGTTTCGTCAGCCGAGCGTGATGGCATGACACTTGTGTGCGTGGTTTTAAATTGCGGGCCAATGTTTGAAGAAAGTTCACAGCTTCTTGAAAAGGGATTTGATGAATTTAAGCTTTATGACCTCACAAATGGTTATACCTACAAACGCACAATCCCTGTTGAAGAGGGAAGGATGAGCGAAGTGCGAATTGGCACAGAAGGTAAATTTTTGTATCCGCTTAAAGAAAGCGAGTTAGATAAGGTTGAATATCGCGTTAAAGTTGACGAAAAACTCGTTGCGCCAGTCAAAAAAGGTCAAGAAGTTGGCAAAGTTGAAATTTTTATAGATAATAACTTGCTTTTTGAAGAAAAAATATATACAATGGAAGAAGTAAGGGGAAATACCATTTGGAACAAAATCAAGGACTTTATTTTTAAATGGTAAGATAAAATAATGATAAGACTTAACAAATTTATGGCAGGCGCAGGCGTTGCGTCAAGGCGCAAGTGCGACGAACTTATAAAAGAAGGCAAGGTTTCAGTTAACGGCAAAGTGGTGACTGAACTTGGCGTGTCTGTTAATGAAAAGAAAGATAAGGTTTCTGTGGAAGGAAAGGCGATTTGCCTTCCTTCTTCCTTTGTTTACATAAAGTTCAATAAGCCAAAAGGCTACACTTGCACGGCAAGTGATGAAAGGGGCAGAAAAACAATTTATGACCTCATAAACTCTGATGAGAGGCTTTTTTCAATAGGCAGACTTGACTACGAAACTGAGGGTCTTTTGCTTCTCACCAATGACGGTGACTTTGCCAACCGAATCGCACATCCAAGAAACGCGGTCGAAAAGGAATACCGCGTCAGCATTGAAGGCGAAGTTAAGGAAAGTGAACTTGCAGTTTTAAGAAAAGGTGTTGTTAAGGACGGCGAGCGTATGCCAAGTGCACAGGTGAAATGGCTATCTTTTGAGAAAGGGATAACCAAGCTTTCTGTCGTTATTGACGAAGGGCAAAACAGACAGGTTAGGCGTATGTTTGAAGGAATTGGACGCGATATCAAACTTCTTAAACGCGTCAGAATTGGCTCAGTCAAACTTGGCGGACTTAAACGCGGAGAG
>CAOJNR010000066.1 GCA_948439925.1 uncultured Clostridia bacterium | reverse complement strand
AGAAAGACCAAATGGATGGGCTGGACTTTGCTGATATTGAAAAGCTCTGCTTGTCACTGTTGGAGAGAGATGAAGTGCTTAAAAGCTTGCAAGAAAAGTATGACTATATTTTTATTGATGAATATCAGGACACAAACTCTCTTCAAGAAGCGATAGTTAAGCCGATTGCAGAAGGTGGTCAGTTTATTGCTGTCGGAGATTTAAAACAAGGAATCTATGGCTTTCGAAATGCCAGCATGGAAATTATGCAAAAGGACATCAAAAACTTTTCAGTCAATGAAAACAGTGACGCACTTTTTTTGCGTGGAAATTTTAGAAGTGAGAAAGGAATTCTTGAATTTGTCAACAAAGTTTTCTCGGAAGTTATGACAGAAAAAGATATTGGTGTTGATTATCAGAAAACATCAATGCTTGAAGGCCTTGCACCTTATCAAAAACAAGATTTTCCGTCTGTTAGGCTTGATGTTATAAAAAATGAAGAGGAAACGCATGAGAAGATTGATAAAGTTTACTCCGTGGAAGAAGATGAACTTTATGTTTCAAACAAATATAAAAGTGAAGTTGATGCAATTATTGCCAGAATAGATGAAATTTTGACTTATAAACTTTATGATCTTTCGCTTGGCGGATATCGATACGCGCAGAATAGTGATATAACTGTGCTTTTCAGAAATCGCTCACCACTGATGAGTGAGCTTGCGCTAAAACTCCAACAGAAAGGATTCCCAGTTATATGTGAGGCAAAATATAATTTACTTGAAGAGCCAGAAATTCAAATGCTGTCATCGCTTATCTCACTTTCAATCAATTTTGAAGATGACATTGCGCTTGCATCCGTAATGTTGTCAAAGCTTGGCGGGTTTTCGCTTGAAGAGGTGGCGGAAATTCAAAACTCAAATGAGTTTAAAAGTTTATATCAATTTGTTCAAAATTCCCAAGAAGAAAAAATATTAAAATTTAATGAATCAATATCAAGATTTTCCAAAGAGTGCCAAATCCTTGGTGTTTGCAAAGCGCTTGAAAATTTGTTTATTGAAAAGGATTATTTCGCATACCTTGCCTACCAAGAGGATGGTGATGAAAGAACGCATAGAGTTTTAACATTCTTGTCAGATATTCTTTCAAGTGGTTTTGATACCGATCGAGCAGGGCTTGTGCATTATCTTGCTTCGCTCGGGCAGAAAGCACACGCAGGTCAGGGAGGTGAATCAAATGCGATAACTCTCACAACCATTCATGCCAGCAAGGGACTTGAATATCCTTTTGTGATACTCGCTGGCAGTGGAGAAAAACTTGAAAAACCAAACAAACGGCAATATGCGATAAGTGGCAAGTTTGGTCTTGGCACGACTGCATTTAATTATCAAAACAATCTTAAATGCACCACGCCAGTTTTTGAGGCAATCAAACTTGAAAACAGAAGGCGAGAATTTGTGGATGAGGTGATGATTTTCTATGTGGCATTGACGCGTGCAAAAAATCATCTATACATTGTCGGCAAAGATGACACACTTGAAGATGAGCTTTTTGAAAATAAAAGTTATCTAGGCCTTATCTTCTATGCGTTTGGCGAGAATCTTTTAAATAAACTTCGTCATGAAAAAACTGTAAGTTTTGAAAAGTGGCAGTTTAACTATGTTGAAAGTGCCCAGTCAATTTTGGTTGAACGCGACACTTCACTTCTCTATAAGCCAGACGAAGAAATGACGGAGGAAATTGAAAAAGTTTTTGATTTTGTTTATCCGAATAGGGAGCTTTGCAAATTCAGTTATAAAAACTCGGTCACATCAATTTTGAATTCAAACGCACTTGATGAATTTGAAATTGATGAAATTTTGCAAAGTCAAAATTTACTTTCAGAAACTCAAAAAGTTTCAAGACAGCAGGCCATTGACTTGGGAATTGCTCACCATGAGGCGCTGAAAAAAATTGACTTTGAAAAAGTTTTTGATATGGAAAGTTTGGAAAAACAAATTAAAAACGCAAAAATAAGTGAAAAAAATGTAGAACTTCTTGATAAAAAACTTTTGCTTGAAAATATTTTAAAAATGAAAACTTTTGCAAAAGGAAAACTTTTAAAAGAAAAAGAATTTGTTATGCGAGCAAAATTAAATGAAATTTCAGACATAAAAAGCGAAGAAGAAGTGCTTGTTCAAGGCGCTGTTGACCTTTTATGTTTGGGTGAAAAAAATATTTTAATTGATTATAAATTTACATCACAAAAAAATAAAGAAAAAATAATTGAAAAATATAAAAAACAAATAGATTTATATTCACTCGCTATTGAAAAAGCATTTAATATTGAATTATCAAAAAAATATATTTTTTCTTTAAAAAATAATGAAATATATGAAATTAATTAATTATTTTTTAAATTTTTAAATTTTTTTATTTTTATTTTTTAAATTATTTATTTCTCTTATAAATAAAGGGAAAGAAATATATTGAAAATAAATATTATTTTATAAAAACAAAATACTAAATAAAATATTTTTAAATTAATAAAAAAATAATTCTATAAAAAATAAATTATTGCAAAAAATAAATAAAAATAAAAAAATTGCCGAATTTTATTTTTATTTATTTTTTTATTGTGCTATACTAAAATTAATTAATTAGGAGGAAATATGAACCTTTCACTTTTGGGCGATTTCATAGGCGCTCTCAACTCATTTTTAGGTCAAGTGACAAACGCGCTTGGCTTTGGTGGAATCTTTGCAATCTTCATTGCCATTGAAGCTTTGTTTGTTGCGCTCTTTTCACTCAAATCTGTTTATTCCTATGAAGCAAGGCTCAGAAGAAGTATTGAGAAACTCAATAATTGGCTTTTTAAGAATAAGCGCATTGACCAAAGCAATTTGAAAGAGTTTAATGAACTTATCAAGAAAGCGCCAAAGCGTGTTACATACTATTGGCAACAATATGTTCTTTTCAGAGAAGGTGACCCATCAGATTTCCTCTCTCGTGAAAACCTCATTGAAAAGCCACTTAGAACAAGCAGTTGGTCAAACAATATTCGAAACCTCAACTATGTGACAATGGTTTGGGCACTTATATCACTCTTGTTCTCACTTGCATATCAAGGAACTATTGGTGGCGTTACGCTTTCTGGTATGGCTTTCGGAATCAGCCTTGTCATTCCAGCACTTGTTATCCTCATCGGCGTGATTAGTTCAATCATTATGAAAGCAGTCAAAACTTTCAACCTTGATGACATCTATCACACCTATCACATCTTTGCAAGATTTTTGAACAACGCATGTCTTGACCTTCCTCCATACATTGACTTTGATATGCTCTTCTCTCAAAAAGAAATTGAGAAAGGAAACCCTCAACTTCGTGAATACTATGAAAAGCGCGCACGCCAAGCGAAAGAAGAATTTGAAAACGCAAAGAAGAGCGATGTTCAGTATGTTGAATACAACTTTGAAAAAGCAGGCGTTGATGGTTCGCTTGTGCTTGACAGAGCAATGAAAGAAACAGAAGCTTTCATTAACAAAAAAACAAGCACGCTTGCAAAGATTGCCCATGTTGAAGCGCAAAAAGAAGCGCTTAAACGCAACTACGAAAATGTCCAGAAAGATTTGCAAAGAAAAATTCAAGCATCAAAAGAAAATATTGCAAAACTTATCTCTCAGCAAGAAGCAACAACTAACCGTTTGGAAGTGGGCTTCCTGAGAAAACAACAAGAGCAAGAAATAACAAAACAAGAAGCTCTCCAACAAGAATATGACCAAGAAGAAACTCGCTACGCAATTTCCTCTGAGGAACTTGAAAAGGAAATCGCAAATCACCGCAAAGCACTCGAACAATCACAAGCCGATGTTCAAGACGCAATGGTTGCTGAGTATCAAACTTTCTATGAAAAGGTTATGAAAAGCGCTTACGCCCAAGCAGAACGCAAAGTTCGTGATGAGAAAGCAACTCTCAAAAAAGAACGCGACAGAAATGAAAAAGAACTTATCATTATTCAAACTCAAATGAAAAGACTTGTCGACGAAAATAACACTTTGAAAGCTAAACTCGGCGGAGAAAACAATACCGAAGTTCAACAAGGCACTTATGATGAGCATGGAAACTATGTCTATGCTGACGGCTCATACCATGACCCTAACGGACTTTTCCACGATGTTGACGGAAACATCTTTGATATGAATGGCACACTCATCTCAATCCCAGGTGACGAAAAGGAAGAACTTACCGAGGAAGAACAAGAAATCCTCAATGACGAAATCGCTTTCGGTGCTTTCCCAACAGAAGAAGGGCAAGTTCAGCAGAAAGTTGAAGAGCCTGTGCAAGATGAGAAAATTGAAGAGAAATCGGATGTTACAGACGAGCCACAAGAAAAGACAGAGCCAACCACTGAAAAAGCACCTGCAAAATCAAAGCGTGGCAGACCTAAAAAAGAAGTGACAGAAGAAGTTAAAACTTCCGAGCCAAAGAAAAGAGGACGTCCTAAAAAAGCAGAAGGCGAAAGCGAGCCAAAACCAAAGAAACCAGTTGGCAGACCAAAGTCAACCTCAACAAAAAGCACAACATCAAAAAGTGCAAGCTCAAAAAAAGATGTTTCTTCCCTCGAAAAAATCAACAAGATGATCAGTGAAGAGGAAGAAAAACTTTCCAAAATGAAAGAAATTATCAGCTCAGAATTGAACGACGCCATTGGCAATGAACAACAAAATGAAATTGACTCTGAAAGAGATGAAATCATGAAAGCAGTTGAAGCGCTCAAAGCCAAGGCAGAAACTGTGAAGAAGAATGAGAACTCTGAGGAAGAGCTCGCATCAATCAACAAACGCCTTGAAGACCTTATCAAAGAAATCGCAACTTTGAACAGCAAGAAATAAGGCATAATGTAAAAAAACACCCAATAGGGTGTTTTTTTATTCACTTGATTCGAGAAAATCATCAGAAACCATATTTGGACACATTAAATACACGAAGAATTTGATAACATCTTTTTTAGTTTCAATAATGTGACTAAAAAGTGCGTCGTCAAACTCGTATAATAAATCCAGTTGTTTTTTATTCAAAGATTTTGCAACCGCAGTAAAAGATTCATTAAAAGATTTCGGCACTTTTAGTTTGTTAAGTTTTTCATAAGCATGAAAAATTATCTCTACTATAAAACATTCTTCCATTTACCCACCTCCTTTTCGTAAGCATAATAACATAACAAAAAGACAAATTTTCAAACCCTACCAAACGGTTGGGTAGTTTTTTTATTTTTCAAAATCTGACAAAAATATTTATTTTTAGCATATTGGTCACAGCCTGACCATAAATTTTATTGATTGGGCAAGCGTTTGCTCATTTTAGGGGTGCAGGCGGGTTATGACTTTATATATCATCATTTTGGGATTCGTTCAAGGGTTGACTGAATTTTTGCCAGTATCATCAAGTGGGCACTTGGTGCTTTTATCAAATCTTTTTGGCATTGAGGACAGTTTGTTTGTCAGCATAATGCTTCATGTTGCAACACTTTTATCTATTCT
>CAOJNR010000065.1 GCA_948439925.1 uncultured Clostridia bacterium | reverse complement strand
TGTTGCTTGCTTTGACTTTGAGGCGTTGGCTGAGAAACGAGCAATAAATTCTTTGAGTTCTTTTGCTCTTTGCTCTGCTTTCTTGTTTTGGTCTTTTTGTTGTCTTAAAAGAAGTTGACTTGACTCATACCAGAAATCGTAGTTACCAATGAACATATTGATTTGACCATAATCTACATCACAGATATGAGTGCAGACTTTGTTGAGAAAGTGACGGTTATGTGAAACGATGATAACAGTGTTTTCAAAGTCCAAAAGGAAGTTTTCAAGCCAGCGCACAGTTTTGAAGTCGAGGTTGTTTGTTGGTTCATCAAGAACGAGTATGTCAGGGTTTCCAAAAAGCGCCTGAGCAAGCAAAACTTTGACTTTGAGTTTTGGGTCGACTTCTTGCATGAGGCAGAAGTATAACTCTTCGCCGACGCCAAGATTTTGAAGAAGTGACTTTGCTTCTGATTCTGCTTCCCATCCACCAAGCTCAGCAAATTCTGTTTCAAGCTCGCCAGCCTTGATGCCATCTTCTTCATTAAAATCTGGTTTCATGTAAAGGGCGTCTTTTTCTTTTTGAATTTCCATAAGTCTTTTGTGACCAAGAAGCACAGTGTCGAGAACTGTTTCATTGTCATAAGCATTTTGATTTTGCGCAAGCACGCTCATGCGTTCGCCCGGTGTTATTGAAATTTCGCCAGTGTTTGCTTCAATCTCGCCAGTAAGGATTTTCAAAAATGTTGATTTTCCTGCGCCGTTTGCGCCAATTATGCCATAGCAGTTTCCTTTAACAAATTTTAAGTTGACATCTTTATAGAGGGTTCTTCCACCAAAAGATAATGAAATATTGGTTGCTTGTATCATATTGTTTTTCCTTTTATTTTTATATCAATAGAGATTGTAATATATATATATAAATTTGTCAATCTAAAAAAAGAAAATGTTAAAATTTTATTATTCAAATAAAAAACTAAAAAAATCTTTAAAAATAATAAAGAAAAACAAAAAAAATAATAAATTAACATTTTTTATACTTTAAAAATAATTTATTTTTTTTAATTTAAAATATTTTTATAAAATTTTGTTTTAATTTTTTTCATTTTTTTAGAAAAAATAAATCATATTAAAAATCTTATATATTTCACGACTTGCAATAGATTAAGTGTTTTCCTTTTTGTGCAGAAAAAGCCTAATATTGCGCAAAATTTATGTAAAAATGCATAAAAAACTGTAAAAAATCGTAAAATAAATGCATTTTTTTAAAAATAGAAATAAAATATCAAAAAAATCGAAAATAAATTAATATAAAAATATTTAAAAAAATTGAAAGCTTTTTGCAGTATTAAATAAATAGCGTAAAATGCAAGGCCAAATAAATAATTATAAAAAATATATTTATAATATTAATATACTACAATATGTGATTTTTATTTGCTTTTTTCGCGCAAAAAATTGTATACTATACCTGTAATATGACAAATGAATTTCAGATAAATCGAGGTGAAAAGGTCATGAAAGAAAAAAAGAAAAAAGTTAAAGTTGAAGGTGGCAAGAAATGGGCTGTTTGGAAGACAGTTGTTGTTGTCGTGTCTTCGGTGTTTGCAGTGAGCGGTGCGTCTGTTCTTGGCGTTTACTTCACTGGCGGTTTTAACAAGAGTAAGATTAATCCAAATGACATCTTCTTCACAACCGATGACTTGCTATATAATCAATCGAACAATCAGTTTGAAGTGACTGAGGATTTTTTTCTCACAATCAACACAACCACTGAGCATGTCACTGAAACAAATGTCAGACTTTCTTTCTCAGGTGCGTTTGACAGAATTGGCTCTTCAATTTCTGACAGGGTGATCACTGTGCCTGAATATGTGCAAATTGGTGTGCCTTTCAAAGTGACACTCAACACCTCAAAACTTGCAATCGACGATGCTGGCAACACTGTTGACTGGATAAGCGGTGGTATATCAAATCTCACAGCTTCATCTCAATCTTCAAATTTACATATTGAAAGCACAAGTGTTCAAATTGCAGTTGACGTTCCTGTTTACTCAGTTGAAACAGTGCTTTGTGACATGAATGGAAATCAATTTGCTTCAAACCAAGTTGTTGTTGGTTCAAACTTTCAGGCAAAGAATATCTACTATCCTTCAAACAGCGCATACCTTTATTCTGACAACAATGCAAAAAGCACTGTCGCAGAAAAAAGAGAGCGTCAGTCATACTTTGTGGCTGAGAGTCAGCATGTGACATTTGTTTACTCAGAAGAATATATGCCATATTTCCGTGCTGACCAAACTTCACTTGGCAACAAAATCACAGGCTACACTTTCACTCATGCAGATGATCAGATTGAAACAATCAACTCTCTGTCTGAGGAATATTCTGGCAATGAACTTTATGGAACAATCCTCACAAGACTTACTCAAAATTCTTCAATGTCTAAAAATGACACAAATGAGTTTGAAATTGTCAGGGCTTCGATTGGAAACTTTAATGTTCCAATTTCAACATTGCCAACCATTCAAAGTGGTCAGTCATTCACGCTCACTGTCAATGGCGGATCAGATTTTGCAGACGCCTCACTTAACGCAAGTGTTCTTTCAACAGGTAATGAAGAACTTGATGTCATGAAGAAAAATATTGGAATTCGTTTCCTTCGTGGTGACACTGAGGTGAATCAGGAGTTCACAGTTATAGGCGGTGAAAAAGTCACAGTCGAAGAAACTGTTGGTAATGTAATTTCACAAAAGAATTACATTTTGCCAAACTCTTCTGTTGCAAATTTCAACTTCTCTTCTTGGGAAATCTTCACAAGAGTGTATGGAACTTACTCGATGGAAGTTGTCCTCCTTGTTGAAGATGCTGAGATTGAGGGCAAGTATAACATATTCTCGGTTGGCAACAGTCAACAGAAATTTAATCTTGAACTGAGAATAAATGAACTTGTTGAAAGTGACCTCGTTTGGAATATCGAAGATTTCAGCATGAACCTTAAACTTAAAATGGATGAATCGAATCCTCAAAACCCAAGCACTATCCCAATTCCAGTTTCACTTGACGGAAATGTAAGTGTTCCTGCAAACAATGTTAACAAAGACCTCCGCTATTTCCTTCGCTTTGATGGCGTTAATGGAAAAAATGATTTAGAGAAAGCCTATGCAATCGTTGATAAAGATGATCTTGACGTTGACCGCGCGGGAGTTTACTCAATCGGCATCCCATCATATTTTGTGCCACTTAAAAACCTTAACTTCAAAGCAATAGGTGAGGGTCAGTTCACAATCCATGTTGCCACAGTTTTGAGCGGACTTAATGGAATTGAATACACTCCAAATGGCCAATATACAATCGCGAAAGGCTCAAATGATGCAATCAAGGTTAATGTTTCAAAATCACTTCACCAAGGTTCAATCACAAGCGCTCAAATATCAACAAACAAAGAATTTGATCAAGGCAAGAATGTGTATATCTATGAAGGTGACGCTGAGAGCAGTATCACAATCAGCTTCAAAGTGGCGGGAGATTCAGTGCTTCTTGTTAAAGAGGCGCTTGCCAGCCAAAATATTGATTTGAACAATCTTAGAATTTACTCTGGAAGTGAAGATTTAACATTGTGTTTCAATAAAACAGGTGTTCAGCTTAATGAAGAAACTCAAACTCTTGATTTTTATTTGAAAGTTAATAACATTTTTGGTTTTAACGGAGATAAAACAATCACACACGCGCAAATAACAGACACATCATCTGATATTGTTTGGAATTTGGGCTTGACAGCTGAAAATGATAATGCGGTTGTGATTTACAAACCTTCGATTGCAAGTGCAACAATTTCAGTTGGTGAAGAATGGACAAATTATGTTGGCAAAGAAATCAAAGTTAAGCAGACCTTGACAACTGATGGAAATTTTGAATCCAAAATTTTTGTTGGAGAAGAAGAATTTAATAAAGATGATTTCGTGGCTGGTTTGAAAAGTGCGATAATAATAGAAGACCAGCATGAAGATAGAAACACACTTTCTGGCTGGGAATTTAAATCTAGCAATGCTTGCATGTCAGCAAATGGAAAAGAAATCAACTTTGCTGGCAATGGAAATGCCGAACTTTCTGTTTGGTTTGGAAGTTCAAAACTCGATATTGCAACACTTAAATTTGTGGTTGAATCGGTGGGTATTCAAAGCTATCAAGCTCAAACAGAAGAGAAAATAAGTGAAACCGAGCTTTCTGATGTTCAAACTTTAAGTGATTCAAACATAATTGCAGTTTCAAAGTTTGGAGCATCTGGCGGTGAAATTGAACTTAAAGATTTAATAAAACTCTATACTGATGCCGAAGGAACAAGCACAAGCTCTTTTGAAAATTTCCTGTTCAGTTTTGACTTTTCAAGAATGACTGATGAGGACATCATTGCTTTGTTTGGCAAAAACGGAATGATAACGGTTGATAGCAAAACTCAAACAACTGATGATGCGGAAGAAATAAGAACTTCGCTTGCTGGCGAAATAAATTCGTTAAAAATTAAACATAACTTCGCTTCAAGTGCTCCAATATATTTCACAGTTCATGATGCAAGAAGTGTGTTCAGCATTTCATTCACACTGACAATCACTCAAAACATTGCAATAAATGGTGATGGAGAAATTGACAATTATGCAAAGGTTAGCCTTGGCAATTTGGGAGATTATGCAGTCACATATAATGACAATATTGACAATTCGCCTAACAATCTTAAAGCTTTTCTAACAACAACAACCCGTAAATATATCCTTCCAACTGACTATACGGAAAGCCTGTTTGAACTTTCAGACAAAAGTGAAAATGAATTTGGCTCAGCTGTTGGTGAAGTTGATGTGAATGGTAATGTTATATTTAATGATTTCTGGGATGAAACGATTAAACATTTTGCTGTCAGATTCTGCCCAGAAATTGATAACATCTATGCAATCGAGCAGACAATAAGATTCGATATATCTCGAAATGTGTTTGTTTCAAAGAAAGCAAACTTCAATCTCTTGAACGCAACGCAAAGCATTTCAAACTATATAAATTTGACCCGTGTTGACGGCTCTAAAATAAGTGATGTAAGTGATGAAAAAATCTCATACAGATTCATCGGCAATGTAAATGAACTCACTATAAATGGCGGAAATGTTTCATTGGGCGGAAATCAAGTTTCGTTTGACTATAATGAAAAAGTCAAAAATTACAAAATTGAAGTTTCTATCGCGGGAAATTCTGTTGGTGAAGCCGATTTTGTGGTTGAACTTGGAGTAAGTTATTCTGACCTTGCGTCAAAACTTTCTGTGGAAATTGGTAACGAAGATAAAACAATCCTGACAGCTTCAACTTTGAAAACAAGTGAAAATGGAAGCGAAAGAGAATATATTTATCTGCCATGGGTTGCTTCATCTTGGACATTTGATAGCTTTTTTGACACAGAAAAAAATTTCAGCACCACTGTCGTGATGCTTGATAGAAATCACAGCAATATAAATTATCATAAAGCAACAGATAAATATAGCATTTATGAAAAT
>CAOJNR010000064.1 GCA_948439925.1 uncultured Clostridia bacterium | reverse complement strand
CCTCCAAACTTCACATTTGCGTCGAGTTTGATAGAGTTTGATTGTGCTGTCGTTGTTGTTGCATCGTCAGCAAAAGTTGCAAGAGCGCTTACTGGAAAAACTGATGCACAAAGCATAAGTGAAACACCAACCACTGCTCCTTTAACAAGTCCATTAAATTTACCTTTTTTTGTCATAAAATAACCTCGCCTTATTATAGTATAAATTTTCTAACAACCTATTTTATACTATTTTGTGATTTAAGTCAATCAATTTAGAGCATTTACACTAATTGAAAGCAAAAATATTTTGTGAAAGCCTTATCCTTTTATGCTGTTGAAAAAACACTACTTTTGTCGAAAAGTTTTGTTAAATTTTAAAAAATTCGGAACACTTAGCTTTTTTAAGAAATAGTATGTTAATGTGAAGGGAAAATTCCCCTCCAAACTACATAAGTTAAAAATTTTTAGGAGGAACAAATGAACTGTTTTAACGGTTGTGGCAATTCAGGTTTCGGCTGTGGAAACGGCTGTGATGCTTGCTCATTGCTCACTTGGATTATAATCTTACAAGCACTCTGCGGTTGCGGATGCCAAAACAACGGATGCAACATCGACTGTTGCACACTCATCATCCTTATGCTTTTATGCGGATGCGGTTGCAACTCTAACTGCAAATAAGTCTTAATCGCAAAAATTTAGACTCGCGCGGGAATAAAATTAAACTTAGAACAATATTTTCGCGCGCTGTCTGCGCTAAGGAGCAAACTTTTCGAATCGAAAAGTTTGCCCTGCCCGCAAAACGCGGGCAAGTAAAGCCACCTTGGTCACAAACAAGTGACCAAGGTGGCTTTTCCTTAGCGCACCTATATCACAAAACCAAATAAAAAATATTAATATAATTGTTCTTTAAAACAACTAAACCTAAATAAAACCGTCAAATCACTGCTTTTTCTTAATTTTTTTGATTTTTTACTTTACTTTTATATGATTTTCATATAAAATAAAAATATTAGGAGGAAATATGAGATTTGAACCAGGCACAGAAATAATTTGGCAAGACAGGAAAAGACACTTTGGTCTTCCTTGGTCTTTTTATAGATATTATCTTGTAAAGAAAGAAGGAGAATGGGTTAAGCTTTTCAGACATAAAGGCTTTCTTTCTGCAATCATTGACGAAATCAACGTTTATCGTTGCTACGACCTCACTCTTCAAATTTCACTTGCAGACAAAATTTTCAGAACAGGAACAATCGAAATTTTGAGTAACGATGGCGCAGCACCAGTATTTCACCTTAGACATATTGCAAACCCATACAAAGTGCGTGACCTTGTTTCAAACATGATTGAAATTGAAAGAAAGAAACGCCATGTCGGTATCACCGAATTCCAATCAACATAAAAAAACCAGCAACCGCTGGATTTTTTTAATTCATTTTATACATTTTATTTTTTATATAGGTAAAATAAAAAAGCTTAAATTTCTTTAAGTTTTTTCATATATTCTTTAAAATGATATGGCAAATCTATTTCAAAATTCATTTCTTCTTGCGTTGATGGATGAACAAAAGTTAAAGAATATGAATGCAAAAGTTGACCATCTAAACCTTTAACGGCTTTACCATAAACATCATCACCAACAACAGCATGCCCAAGCATTTTGGCATGCACTCGAATTTGGTGTGTCCTGCCTGTTTGAAGAGAAAATTCAACCAAATCGCAAGTGGTAAAGGATTTCACAACCTTAAAGTTAGTTATCGCAAGTTTCCCTTTATCAGACACCGCCATTTTTTTGCGGTCAGATTTACTTCGCTCTAAATAACTTTCTATCTTTCCTTCACTCTCTTTCAAATGCCCTTCAAGAAGAGCGAGATATTTTCGCTTGCAAGTTTTATCCTTAATCTGTTTTGCAAGTGAGATATGCGCCTTATCATTTTTCGCTACAACCATGAGCCCAGAGGTGTTTTTGTCAAGCCTATGCACAATTCCTGGTCTAAGCACACCATTTATCCCACTTAAATCTTTTATTCTTGCCAACAGCCCGTTAACAAGCGTTCCGTTTTTTGTTGACGAACATGGATGAACAACCAAGCCTTGTGGCTTATTGACCACAATCAAGTCCTCATCTTCATAGACGATTTCAAAATCAACATCTTCTGCCTTAGCGTCAAGCGGAACAACCTCATAAAGTTCACAGGTAACCTTTTGACCAACCTTCATTTGAAATCCAGCTTTGACGATCTTGCCATCAACCTTGCAATTTCCTTTTTCAATCATGTTTTTTATATGAGCGCGTGTATACTCAGGGAATTTTTCACTCAAAATTATATCAAAACGCTTTTTCGCTTGGCTTTCACAAACCTCAAACTCAATCATTTTTTCCTCTCTCGTTTTCTTTCTCCTTGCCTTTCTTGCCTTCTTTGCCGTAAATAAAAATAAGATAAATTATCAAAAGTGCTGTCCCAATGCAAAGACTTATGTCAGCCACATTAAAAACTGGGAATTTCATAAATTGAAAATTGATAAAATCTCGCACATGTCCAAAGGCTAATCTATCAAAAAGATTGCCAAAGAAACCGCCAAAAATAAACCCATAGGCTATTCCAAGCGTGATTGACGCTTCACCTTTATATTTTTTAAGCATAACAGCAAAAAAGTATGTGAGGAGCGCTATCACAATCACCGAAAAAATCACAAGAAAAACGATATTGCCAGCAAAAATATTAAAGCCTCCGCCATTGTTATAAACCAGCACAAAGTTGATAAAACCAGGAATAAAGTTTGCACTGTTTCCCAAGTTTTCAAGCTTACTTTCGGCTATATATTTGCTCACAAGGTCACCTGCAATAACAACTACAAGAATTGTTATTGCAAGAGCCAGCGAAATAATCCATTTTTTATTCTTCAACTTCCATACCCTCTGGCAGTAATAAATACAATCTATCTTCTTCCAAATTTATCATTTTAGCCTTGATTCCAAACGCAACCCCGTGGAAATATTCATTTATCTTAACGCCATCTTCTCGTGAGCAAGACTCAACTGAAATAATAAATGCTTTTTTATCTCTCAAAAATTGTGCATATTCCTTAGCTTGCCCAAAAGTTTCAGGATAATAAACAGGAATCCCGTCAATATGCTCTGCGCGATTTGTCATTTTGCCATTTTTGAACTTGAAAGACGCCTTTGTTTTTTTAACAATCTTTTTAGGCTTTGTTCGAACCTCGTCGCTCTCAAACCCCAACGCCTTAAAAATATAACTCATAAAGTTCATAAGTATCTCCTCTATTTCAAGCCTTTTGTTAAGTTTAAAAAATAGTAAAGAACAATTTTTAACTTTAAAAACCATTCATTTACTATATATTATCATAATTTTTTATTTTCTCAAAACAAACTGACTTGCCTTGTTCTATAAAACTAAGATTTTATCCTTTTATATCTGAATTTCACGCCAAAATCTGACCAATTTCACATATCGCGCAATAAAAGACAGAGCAGATTCGGCAAAATTCGACAATTATTCTTCAATCCCCAGCAAATAGTCAGTCGTGACTTTGAAATAACTTGCAAGTAAGGCAAGTGTTAGAAAATCTGGTTCTTGAACTCCTCTTTCCCATCGCGTGACAGTTGGAGTTGAAACATGCATCTCTTTTGCAATATCTTTCTGCTTTAAGTTTCTATCAAGTCTTAATTCTTTTAACCTTTCTCCGAACTTGATGCTTATCATATTAATATTATATACGCAAAGCGCAAAAAATACTTGACAGTTACGTAACGCGTATGCTAATATTTAAATAAGAAAAAAATATGTATACTATTATTAAGCTACAAAAAGGTCAATTTAAAATAAAATTTACAAAAGAAGAGGAAACAATTATGAACTTAAAGAAAAATACGGTAATCAAAGTTGATGTAGAAAAACTTTCAAGTTTCATGAAGGATCAAAATATCAGTCAAACAAAACTTTCCAAACTTGCAAGCGTAAGTTCGACAACCATTTCAAACATATTCAAAAACAAAGAAACAAAAAAATATATCACCCTATATAAAATTGCCTCCTCGCTAAACATAAATCTCCAAGACATTGTTGTTGAAGAAGAATAAATGAAAAACACCAATTTAGGTGTTTATTTTGTTTATAAAAATAACTAAGCATTTTAGTCTAACACTTAGTTATTTTTAATTGTTTAAACAAAACCTAAATAAACTTTTATTTCTAATTTTCATTTCTCAAAATGCTAACTTAAATAAATTCATAAAAAGTTGACATTGAGATAAAAATCAATTATAATATAGATAAAATTAGGAGGTGGAAAATGGGAAATCAAAAAATAATAATTGAAGAAGCAGTCAAAGATTTATTAAATGGAAGTCTAAATGTTCCTTACAACGAAACTAAAAAGATTCTAGACGAACATTCTTACAAAGTTACTGATGAAGATTTAAAACAATTAGACGAAGAAAATGATTCTCAGGAAATGTAAATTTGCAAAAAGTAAAAGATTGCGATTGCAATCTTTTTTTATTTATGACATAATTTAAACAAAAAAAGGCATGCTTGCGCACGCATGTCTTTTCTTTGTTTAATAACATGTATAAAATCTTTTAATCGATTTAAATTATTCAATGATTGTTGAAACAACACCTGAACCAACTGTTCTTCCGCCTTCACGGATAGCGAAACGAAGACCAGCTTCGATAGCGATTGGGTTGATAAGAGAGATAGTCATGTTAACGTGGTCGCCAGGCATAACCATTTCTACACCCTTTTCAAGTTCAATAACACCAGTGATGTCTGTTGTTCTGAAATAGAATTGTGGTCTATAACCATTGAAGAATGGAGTGTGACGTCCGCCTTCTTCTTTTTTAAGAACGTAAACTTCTGCTGTGAATTTAGTGTGAGGTTTGATTGTTCCTGGTTTGCAGATAACTTGTCCTCTTTGAATATCTGTTCTTTGGATACCACGAAGAAGAACACCAGCATTGTCACCAGCCATTGCAGCGTCGAGTGACTTGTGGAACATTTCGATACCAGTTACAACTGTTGTTCTTGGAGCGTCAGTAATACCAACGATTTCAACAGTTTCACCAACTTTGATTTGTCCTCTTTCTACTCTACCAGTAGCAACAGTACCACGACCAGTGATTGTGAAAACGTCTTCAACAGGCATAAGGAAAGGTTTATCAGTGTCTCTTTGAGGCTCTGGAATGTAAGTGTCAAGAGCGTCAAGAAGTTCTCCAATGCAAGCGCAAGCTGGATCAGAAGCGTTGCCATTTTGAGCAGCTTCGAGAGCTTTAAGAGCAGATCCTTTGATAACAGGAGTCTTGTCCCCAGGGAAACCATACTCAGTGAGAAGGTCACGGATTTCAAGTTCAACGAGTTCAAGAAGTTCTGGATCGTCAACTTGATCAGTTTTGTTCATGAAAACAACGATGTAAGGAACACCAACTTGACGAGCAAGAAGGATGTGTTCTCTTGTTTGAGGCATAGGACCGTCAGTTGAAGCAACAACGAGGATAGCGCCATCCATTTGAGCAGCACCAGTGATCATGTTTTTAACGTAGTCA
>CAOJNR010000063.1 GCA_948439925.1 uncultured Clostridia bacterium | reverse complement strand
GGAATAACAGCTTCGAGTGCTCTTTCAGCAAGTGCACCGTGACCAATTTCACGTCTGCCAGGGCTCTTTAAGTTTCTTGCCTCACCTGTTGCATATGGTGGCATGTTATAGTGGTGAACATAGCGGTTAACTTCTTCGTCATCAAGACCTTCAAGTTTTTGCATATCAGAAACAGTGCCAAGAGTAAGAGATGTGAGAACTTGTGTTTGACCACGAGTGAAAATTCCACTGCCGTGAACTCTTGGAAGCACACCTGTATCGCACCAAATAGGACGAATTTCAGTGAGCTTTCTTCCATCAGGACGAACACCTTTTTTTAGAATTTTTGCTCTAACTTTTTCTTTTGTCATCTTGTAAAGCACATCACCGATTTGCTTTTCTTTCTCTGGGAAAGTTTCAGCAAAGTGTGCTTTAACATCGCTGTCAACTGCTTCTTGACGCTTTTGTCTTTCTTCGCGATCAAAAGTGTCGAGAGCATCGTCAAGCATTTTGTCAGCATATTTTCTTACTGCGCTGTCAATTTCTTCTTCGATAACATAGTATTCGATTTTGTCATTGACAGGCTTGCCAATTTTTTCTTTTATTTTCTTTTGGAAAGCAACAATTTTCTTGATTTCTTCATGAGCAAGCATAATTGCATCAAGCATAGTCGCCTCAGAAACTTCATTAGCACCTGCCTCAACCATCAAAACTGCTTCGTCAGTTCCTGAAACTGTGAGGTGAAGATCACTTTGTTCACGCTCTGCTTGTGTTGGATTGATTATAAGCTTCTTTCCAACAAGGCCAACTTGAACTGATCCAGTTGGTCCACCAAATGGAATGTCAGAAATTGAAAGCGCAAAGCTTGAACCAAGCATAGCAAGCACTTCTGGCGCGTTGTCTGGATCAACTGAAAGCGCTGTTGCAACCACGCAAACATCGTTATAGAAGCCCTTTGGGAAAAGCGGACGAAGAGGTCTGTCGATAAGGCGTGAAGTGAGAATAGCCTTATCAGAAGGTCTGCCCTCGCGCTTTTTGAATCCACCAGGAATTTTTCCTACTGAATACATCTTTTCTTCATAATCCACTGCAAGTGGGAAGAAATCAATTCCAGGTCTTGGCGCTTTTGCCATTGTGACATTGACCATAACAACGGTTTCACCACAACGAACAAGACAGCTTCCGTTTGCTTGTTCACAAAGTCTGCCAGTTTCGAATGTTACCTCTTTTCCTCCAATTTCAATTTTAAAAATTTTTGCATCTTCTTTCATAATTATCTCCTTTTATTATGTTAACGCAAGACAAATTTATATTGATTTTGTCTTATTTTTACAAAAAGAGTGGTCGTAAAAAACGCCACCCCTCTTATTTATTTAACATCACGAATGCCAAGTTCTTTGATTATCTTTCTGTAAGCTTCAATATCTCTTTCTTTAAGATAAAGCAAAAATCCCTTTCTCTTACCAACCATTTGTAAAAGACCACGACGAGAGTGGTTGTCTTTTTGGTGAGTTTTAAGGTGTTCATTCAAGTGATTAATTCTTGCAGTCAAAAGAGCAAGTTGAACTTGAACAGAACCTGTGTCATTTTCAGAAAGTTTGAACTTATCAATGATTTCTTTCTTTTCCATGATTTTTCCTCCCATTTAAAATTTTTATGCCTATCACGAAGTTTAGCGTCAGAAGGTTTCGCTTCAAACTGCGTTGAAGGCTTTATCGACTTTTTCATTATAGCACAAGATTTTTTAAAAGTAAACTATTTTTCTGAAATAAATAATATTTTTTCAAATATTGCTTAAAGCAGATGTGATGTTTAAAACACACAAAGACAAAAAAAAGACATCCTAAGATGCCAATTTGTTTTGTTTATAATAAGCGAATAATTCACATAAAAGTGCATAAAAACACTTTAAACACTATAATCGTGTTCTTCATCAACGATGTTAGAATATTTTTCAGGATTTTCTTCGCTATCCTTCAAAAACTTTGCAATGTTTTCTTCTTGGACTATACTTTGCCTTTCAAGTTCAGACACAATTTTGTCTTCAAGCGCCATAATTTGCTCAGCTGAAATATCACCCATACCAAAAATAGCAGATGAACCATTTTCCTTTAAATATTCGAGATTTGTGACACCACATCTAATATTAAACACAATTTCTTTTACCATATCAACTTCCGTCATTTTTTCTCTAATCATCTCTTTTCTCCTTTTAATTTCGGCTTTGATTTCATTTTCATATTTTTGAACTTGCTCAGCAGTCACCCAACCATATCCGTTATATTTAAACAATTCAATATCTTGACCGAAAAAGCATCTTGACGCAATATAATTGACAATCTTCTCTTTCATCACTTCGTCATAACTAATATTATTCATAAAATCCCTCCTATTCCAAATTATTATCTTGTTGGCTAATTATACCTTCAATGTATCTTTTAACGTCATTACATTGATAGCTGTTTAGCTCTGAAACCAATTTCATAACCTCTTGTTGTTCAACGCTTAAATGTTTTATTTCAGGTATTTGTATAATTATATAATACAATATAAGATTTGTCAATAGCGAAATTTGATTTTTTTTCTATTAAAAAAAGAGCTTACTTAAAAAACTCTTTTTTCTTTTCAATAATCTCGTCGATACGAGAAATATAGTCCTCGATAAATTTTGCATTTGACTGACGCTCAATTCTCTTTTCAGTGCTATAAATGCGCTTGCTCATTGCGCCTGCACCACACGCAAGGATTGAGTTTGTTTCTTCCATGCTGTCAATGTTAAATATGCACACTTTATCATCTTTGAAATATCCCACGTTTTCAAGTCCACCAAGCTGATTTTTTTGGCGATAGAGATAATATGGCTTATAGCCATTTTCAAGAAGAGCTTTTTGTGCGAAATCAACCATTGCACTCACACCGTTGTCAGTTGCACCTTCGTTTTTTAATATTGAACCATTTTTGACCGAAAGCGTGTGAACTGTTATATTGTCTGGGCTAAGCTCCAAAAGCGTTTTGATTGTTCGCTTAAACACGCCAAGTTTTTCACCTGCAAGGCCTGCAATTATGTCCATATTAACCACAAAGCCACGCTGTAATGCAAGCGAGTAACTTTCAAGAACTTGTGCATTTTTTGTCTGTCTGCCAATGCGTTTAAGTGTTGCCTCACAGAAGGTTTGCGGATTGATTGAAATGCGAGTTACCCCATATTTTTTGAGCACATCAAGTTTGCCTGCTGTTATTGTGTCAGGTCGACCACACTCAACAGTGAACTCAGTGACTGGAAAGTTAAGTTCACCCAGAAGTCTGTCGAGTTGTTCCTCGCTGAGAATTGACGGTGTTCCGCCACCAATATAGATTGTGCGAACAATATATGCTTTCCTTGCAATTATCTCACGCATTGCAGAAATTTCTTTTATCAGGCAGTCGAGATAAAGCCCGAGTTTATCTTTCACGCGAGAAAGTTCGTTTGAGATGAATGAGCAATAATAGCATCTTGTCGGACAGACAGGAATGTTGATATATAAATCCACAAGATTATCATTTCTTATTATGCATCTTTGATTTCTAAGTATCATTGGCACAAGTTTTGCCTTGTTTCGACTTACTCTAAGTTCTCTTTCAAAAACCTCTGAAACAATGCTTTCTTTTATCTCACCGCTTTCAATCATATCGCGAGCAAGCTTGGTTGGCCTTATTCCAGTGAGTGAACCCCAAGGCAAAACCTTGCCAAGCATTTGGCTGAGCGCATCATAAAGGAAAACTTTAACCTTACGCTTTTTAACACTTTTTTCTTTCAGTTCACTCAAATTTCCTTCAAGTGAAAATGAGAATGATTTTGATAAGGTTTTATCATCCATAGCCAAGGCAAACTCTTCGGTGAGAACGCCATTATCTTCTCTTTCATTATGAACAAGCTTAAAGCTTTCATTAACACCAAAAAGGATTGCAAGATTTTCAAATTCCTGTGCGTATTCAGTTTTATTTGTCGCTATATCCATCTTTCACCTCTCTGCACACTTATAACGCCGTTTAGCGCACGAAGTGAATTCATTATCTTTTCAAGTTCACCACGATTTTTAACCTCAAAGGCAATATTGCAAGTGATTCTGTCTTTATTCTCCTTTGCCTCAAAGCCTTTCATTGTAACCTTTTGACTGACAAGAAGATTGGTTATCTTGGTGACGCAATTTTCAAGACTGTCAGCTTCCACGCATATATTTGCAAGGAATGATGCATCTTCCTTATCCTGCCAAGTGGCGTCGATAAGCCTTTCAGGTTCAAGATATTTAAGGTTTGGACAATTATGTCTGTGAATTGTGACACCTTTACCGCGAGAGATATATCCGATAATCTGGTCGCCTTCAATCGCGTTGCAACAACCAGCAAAGCGCACAAGCATTCCGCTATCGCCGTCAACAAGCACGCCGTCCTTATTCTTTTTGAGATGAACGGTGCTAACATTTGGTTTCCTCTCAATATTTTCACGCTGATATTGATTTATAATTCTGCCAAGCACCTGCGATGATGTCAAACTTCCTGAGCCAATGGACGCATAAAGCTCGTCGGTATCTTTCATTGAATAGCGTTCAAGTATTTCTTCAATATATTTATCTGTCAGAATTTGATTTGGATTCAAGCCTTTCTCTTGGATAAGCGAGTTAAGGCTTGATTTGCCAAACTTTATATTGTCTTCTTTAAGCTCGCTCTTAAAAAATGCTTTTATCTTGCTTTTTGCACCAGAAGTCTTAACATAGTTGAGCCAATCTCTTGACGGACCTTTGCTGTGTGAAGAAGTTAATATTTCGATTGTGTCACCATTTTTAAGTTCTTTGGTGATTGGTTGCATCTTGCCGTTTATCTTTGCACCCACACAGGAATTTCCAACACCTGAGTGAACAGCGTAAGCAAAGTCGATTGCCGTTGCCCCTTCTGGAAACTCAATAACTCTGCCTTTTGGAGTTTGAACAAAGATGACGCCGTTATAGAGGTTTGATTTGAGTGACTCAATAAATTCTTCATCTTTCATTTCCTTCGCGCCGTCAACAATTTCTCTAAACCAAGTAAAGCGTTTGTCGAGTTCATTTTTCTTGGTCTTTTTTTCTTTGTATAGCCAGTGCGAATAGACACCAAATTCACTTTCGCGGTGCATTTCTTGCGTTCGTATCTGCACTTCCATTGGGTGTTGATTTTCAACAATGATTGTTGTGTGAAGAGATTGATAACCGTTTGGTTTTGGATTTGAAATATAGTCCTTAACACGACCAGGCATTATTTTATATATTCCATGAATTCTGCCAAGCACAGCATAGCACTCTTCAACTGTGTGAACAATAACCCTCATTGCGAGAAGGTCATAAATCTGAGTGAGTGATGCATTTTTTGAGCGAAGCTTTTTGAAGATTGAAGAGATATGCTTTTGTCTATATTGAATCTCTCCATCAATTTTAAGTTCTTTTAAAATTTCTTCCACTCTCTTTTTTGAAAGCATGAGTTGTTGCTCGTTTTCCTCCTTATGTGCCTCCAAAGTGCTTCTAAGTTGAAGATAGTCAGCATTATTTAAAAGCCTTATCACATTGTCTTCAAGTGAAAGTTTCAAAAAATCAAAACCAAGACGCTCAGCAAGCGGAGCATG
>CAOJNR010000062.1 GCA_948439925.1 uncultured Clostridia bacterium | reverse complement strand
TATTTTGACAGGTTGATACTGACGCTTCTTCATGAGTCATTCCAAGAAGCATGTCGCGTCCTGCCCTATCTTTGAACCTAACCATTTCTTCGCCGATAGAATAATATCGACCACTCTTTTCCCACATTTCTTTTGGCATTACAACAGGGAAAAGCACCTCCTGTCCGTCAAGAGCATCCATTTCCTCACGAATAATCTCTTGAATCTTTTTGCTGACTCTTTGAGCTGGTGGCAAAAGCGTGTAAATTCCATTGCTTACTTGTTTGATATAACCTGCCCTAATTAAAAGGATTTGGCTTTTGACTTGCGCATCGGCTGGAACTTCTTTTATGCGTTCTCCTACAAGTTTTGTTAATCTCATTTCTCCTCCTTAACTATCTGTGCAACGGAAATTCCGTCGCTGAATATAATCCTAAAATTTTTATCTTCATCAAGCAAAACTTTTGATTTGACTGGTTTTTCATTTTGCTCAATTCGTGCGTAGCCAAGTCCAAGTATGGCATGCGGGTTGAGTTTATTTAATGCGTTATGTGCCATGTCAAGCGAATAAAGTTTTTCTTGATAATAATTTCGTGCGTTGTTTAAAAGTTTGACCACTCTTTTTTCAAAAAGGATTTTTTCTTTTAAATATTTGCTTTCGGCAATGCTTATTATGTCATCTTTTTTACTATCAACTTCCCGCAAGTGTGTTTGATAGAAATTGTTGCATGCTGATTTAAACTTGCTCACAAGCCTCAGCATTTCTTCACGTTTTTCTTGAACATTTATTGTCAGAAGTTCGGCGCTTGCTGACGGCGTTGGTGCACGCAGGTCACTGACAAAGTCTATGATTGTGAAATCTGTTTCGTGACCAACTGCTGAAACTATTGGTTTTGGACAGTTATAAGTTGCACGCGCAACAAGTTCTGTGTTATATGCATTTAGATCCTCTAAACTTCCGCCACCTCTTGCAACAATAATGACATCAACGTTTGGATATTCTCCCATAACCTCGATTGCATGCGCAATTTCTTTTTCAGCGTCCTTGCCTTGAACTTTGGTTGAATAGAGAACAATATCCACCGAGGGATTTCTGCGCCATGCAATATTTTTTATATCTTGCAAGACTGCCCCTTCCTTTGAGGTTATAACTCCGATTCTCTTAATATTTTTCGGCAACGACTTTTTGTGCTCAGCACTGAAAAGTCCTTCATCTTCAAGTTTTTCCTTCATCTTCAAAAACTCTTCATAAAGTTTGCCAAGTCCATCTTCTTTTACTTTTGTGACATTGAAATTGAGCTTTCCGCCTTTAACGTAAAAATTTGGTGAGCCAGTCACAACCACATTTGCACCTTCTCTGATAAGAGATGCAAAACTTGAATTAAAGCACACGCATGGAAGAGTTGCATTTTCATCTTTGAGTGAAAAGTAAATAACCCCGCGCGAAAGCGAAACGCCAAAAACTTCTCCAACGACATCTATGTTGTGGAGAAGCTCCTCTGCATCAAAGATATTTCTTATGTAACTGTTCAGTTGAGTTACTGATATTGCTTTTATCATAAACCTTTAACTATTGATGACAGCACACCATTAATAAATGGAGCGCTTTTTGATGTTGAATATTTTTTTGCAATTTCGCAAGTTTCATTGATAACAACTTGGAAAGGTGTTTTTATGTAATTAATTTCAGCAAGTGCGAGATACAAAAGCGCAAGGTCAATTTTGTATACCCTGTCGCGATCATATTTCACCAAATGCTGATCTATAAGTTTTTCAAGTTCTTCGCGATGTGAAAGGAATGCGCTCACAATCTCATTTGCAAAAGCCCTATCTTCTTCCTTTTTCAAGGTTTCAAAAATTGGCTCGCTTTCAGGCTTTTCTGCAAAGAGATGTGATAGTATCACTTGAAATCCCACAACTCTGGCATCTCTTCTCATGCGTCAACTCCTGCCTCAGCCTTATCGCAAACAACGCCATACACATGCACATTGATTTTGCCTGGCTTTAAACCTACCATAGAATTAAGGCTGTTTTTGATGTTCTCTTGCACCTTGTAAGCAATGTCTGGCACACTGCAACCAACATAAACTTTGATATAAACATCCACTTTGAGTGTGCTGTTTGCGTCAAACTTTATGCTCACGCCTTCGCTCTTGGGCTTAAACACTTTTTTATACCAAGGCAGATATTGGTTTGTTAAACTTTCAACGCCATTGATTTCTTTTGTGGCCAGATTTATAATGGAAAGAAGGATATCGCGGTCGATATCCACTCTGCCTTTATGTGTTAAATGTTGATTTTTTGCCATGATAACTCCTATTCTTTTGTAGTATAGCACATTTTAAAGGTGTTTGGCAATTATTCTATCGGAATAATTTTAATATTTTCAATTCCTTCAATTCCGAGTTGGTTTTGAATAACTGAAACGATTTGAGCAACCTCTGTTGCGTTAAGCTCTTTGGCTTTTACCACTGCGTTTACGCTTTCAGACGAAATTGTCACAACACAGTCCTCAAAACCTTTTGCTTTGATGAGGCCTTCAACAACAAGTTCTTGTTCCATTTGTTTAACAAGGTTGAGTCTGCCCTCTTCTGCTGTTTTGATTGCTTCTTCTGATGAAGTTTCGTTTGAGATGATTGCATCGTAATAGAGCATTTCTTGGTCACGAGTTGATTCTCTGTCATTTCTGTAAGACGCGAAGTAGCTTGTTGTTGGTGTGGTTGGGTTTGTGTTTCCGCTGTCTGTGATTGAATTGTTAAGCACAACGTTTAAGTATCCAGTCACACCTAAAAGTAAAACCATGGCTGATAAAATAATAATCTTTGTTCTCTTTTTCATATTTAACTCCTTTTAATTTCCTGCTAAGATTGTTATCTTTGAGTTATCAACGCTGATAACTGTTTGTATCGCTGTCAAGAGGTTCATCCTCACTGACACATCATTTGCGCCTTGGCTGACAACCACAACTCCTTTAATGGACGGAAACAACTCCTGCTCAATCACTGGCTTGCCATCAACCAAAATGACAGAGCTTGTTGTGATTGTGCTTCCATTTGAATTGGTTTTCACTTCCTCTTCTGTTGCGTAGACATATTCAAAGCCTTTATCGAGAGTAATTATGATGTCAACATTGCCCGCCCCCTTAACTTGTCCTAATACATTTTCAAGTTTATTTTCGAGATAGTCAATATATTCCGAAGATGTTGAAAAATTTGTGTCAAGCGTGTCGAACTTTGTCGTGCTGTCCTTATCACCTCCGCCTTTGAAAGAAGCGAAGTATATAAGCATAACGACGACGGCAAAAAATAGCGCAATGTAAATTTCTATATGTTTGATTTTTTTGAGCTTGTCCCAAAGACCAGACAATTTCTGTGATAGACTATTCATTGAAATATATTTTCTCCTCCTCGATTTTTATATTCTCCGCAACCATCTTACTGAGGTCTTTTCGGATTTCAATAATATTCTTATGCGGTGCATTTTCGCTTATGCCTATCTGACTTAAATCGACATAAACCGACTTGATAACAAAGGCAGAACTGAAAATGTCGGCGTTGATTGAAATTGTGACATTTTTATAGCCAAGCTCATCAGCATTTTCTTCAAGTTTATCTTTGAGGGAGGAAAGCTTGTCAAGATTGACCTGATATAGATAATTTTCATCAACTTCAATTTGTCCGTAGTCAAGAATCTCAGACATGTCAACTTTTGATTTTAAAAGTTTTGGAATTGGCATGATGATGACAAGGATGATGACAAATGAGAGTATGCCTTTGATGTATCTGTTCATCTGCCCGCTTGGCATGACGAGTTCAATTATCACAGAAACGCAGATTATTCCTGCAATGGAGAGAATCCATGTTGAAAGTGTTGAAAACATGAGCGCCTCCCTAGACTATATTTGCCGAGCACATAACAAGCCCCAGCATAATGAAATAGATGAAAGCTACGCCTATTATTATCACAATAAGAAGCACAAGGCTTTTTGAAAGTGAGCTGACAAAGTTCGCGATTTGGCGGTTGCCAAGTGGTTCAACAATTCCTGCGATAAGTTTGAGCACAAGCATGAATAGGATAAGCTGAATAAGTGGTGAAAGAATTGTTGCAACCAGAAGAAGAAGCCCACCTGCACCAACCGCATTCTTGATAAGGTTTGAACTTGCCAAAATGATACTCATTCCATCTGAAAGATAAGAGCCAAGTATTGGCACATATGACTTGATTGCATATTTGGCTGTCCTAATAGAAATTCCGTCCACTGCACCAGCGGTTATTCCTTGTATAGAAAGAAAAGCAGTGAAAACGGTGAAAATAAGTCCTGTTAGCCATTTAAACGTGCTGTTGAAAAAGGATGTAAATTTGTCGAGTTTAATAGAGTTGGAAAGGTTTGAAACAACGCTGAAAACTGTGGAAAAGATAAAAATAGGCAAAAGAATATAAGTGAAAAAGTTTAGTATTGTTCCTGTCAGCAGTGCCATAGCTGGCTGATAAACTGAAACTGACACGCTTCCGCCAACCGCTGTTAATAGTGTCAATAGAATTGGAAAAATTGCATCCATTTGGCTTTTGAGTGAGTTAATAGTGCTTGTTGTCATGCCAACCATTTTGGATACGATTGTTAGGAGCAGGACAACAATAATTCCATAAGTCACAAAGTGGATAATATTTGAAATTGACTTGCCGTTTGTGCTTGGCCGTAGGCCTTGGAGCATACCGCCAAGAATAGAAACTGCGATAACTGCCGAAATGATTGGAAGCATTGCAAGCAGTTCGTCAAAAAATAGTGAAAAAAGTGCTTGCCATATGCTGTTTGAATTGTTTGCAAAGTCGCCAGAGATAATTGCTTTGATCTTGTTTATAAAACTGTTTCCGCCAAATATTTCTTGCGCATTTTTGTCAAATGACGATAATATGTCTTCAATAGAAGAAAAGTCGAGGTTGCCAAGCTGGTCATTGACTGAATCATTTATCTCGTCCATAATTTCGTCCTGAGTCATGTCTTCTGCGCAGGCAACAGCGCTGTGAGGCTGGGCTGTTATAAGTGGCAAAAGAAAAACAATAACAACAGTCAACGCAACGATAAAAAAAAGTTGATATTTTCTGTTTCTTGAAACTCGTTTCATCATTTAGGCAAAATCTCCATAATGATTTGAAGTATGCTTGTCACTATTGGCAGTGCCATAACCATTATGATAACCTTTCCACCAAGCAGGACTTTGTCGCCAAGACCTGAATTGCCAGTTTCCGAGCAGACGCCAGCGGTGAACTCCACAAGATAGCCAATCCCCACAATTTTGAGAATGAGTGAGTATAACCCAGAAGAAACCCCAGTTGTGTCTATCACATTTTTGATTGTGTCGAAAATGCCTGTCAGATATGACAGCACCATAACAAGAATGACCACCCCGCCAGTTAAAGCAATCATAACAGCGAAGTCATTGCGAACAGGTCTGACAATGAGTGACGCTATTGAGGTTATGAGTGCAATGGCAAGAATTTTGAAAATGATTTCCATTTTGGTCCTTCAAATATTTTTTGTAAGTCGACTTTTAAACTTTGCTTACCCTTATCTTTTGAGGTGCCTTAGTGTGCCAGCACATTTTAAAAATAATTAGTTATTTAGAATAAAAAATTTGTTTTAAATTCGGTTGGTGTTATCATAAGACGCGCATAATGCGCTTATTTCAGTCTGTAATCCTAGAAACTGAAAAGTGTTTTTAAGGTTGTGAAAAGGTCGCCTATAAGCCCTAACACCATAACAATCACCACAATCATTCCTGCAAGCGTGGCAAGAGTGGATATTTCCTCCTTGCCTGTCTGTTTGAGTATCTGCCCAACCACAGCCGTCAGTATGCCAATTCCTGCAATTTTGAATATTATTTCAACGCCCATATTTTATGCCTCCTATATTAAGAGAATTATCACAGCAAGTCCTGCAATAAGACCAAGTTTCATCGACATTGAACCATACTTTTT
>CAOJNR010000061.1 GCA_948439925.1 uncultured Clostridia bacterium | reverse complement strand
ACTGATTTTGTTTTCTTCTCTGCCATTAGTTTCTTGCTCCTTTAATTTCAATAGTTTCAGGCTTTTGAGCGCTGTGGTTGTGGTTTGCATCCTTATAAACATGAAGTCTTGTGATTTGCTTTCTTCCAAGAGAGTTCTTAGGGAGCATGCCCTTAACGGCTTGCATAATCACCTTTGGAGAGTTTGTTTTCATAAGTGTGCCATAGTCCACTTCTTTAAGTCCACCAATGTAGCCAGTGTGCCATCTGAGTTTCTTATCAACAAGTTTGTTTCCTGTTAAAACAACCTTGTCAGAGTTAAGAACAATCACGAAATCACCTGTGTCAACATGTGGAGTGTAAATTGTTTTATTTTTTCCTGTCAATATATCAGCAACTTGGCTTGCCACTCTTCCAAGTGGAATGTTTGTTGCATCTACAACGAACCATTTTCTTTCAACGTCCGCTTGTTTTGCCATAAAAGTTTTCATTTAATTCCTCCGAAATTTTCTTGCCTTTCCTTCAATTTGCTCTTTTATCCGCGGGGCTAGTGCAAACAAAAAACCGCCTTATAAGTTAAGACGATATTATTTTATATATTATTACCCCTCTTGTCAAGCATTTTTCACGACAAATTTAAAAAAAGTCAACAAATTATGAAGCTTTTTGCTGGCTTAAAAGGATATTTGCTTCATCTTCGGCACAAAAGGCTGAAATTTCACTTGCAAATGAGATAAGTTCATCAAGATAAGCACTTTCAACCGACTCAAAAAGTGGCTTTTGAGATTTGGCTTTTTCAAGCAAAATATCACTTGAAAGACCTGTGGATTTCGCCATGTCATCAGCAAAGCCTTCAACATCATAAATAGCCTTTTTATAAGCTGAAAAATTGGTGCTTTTCTCACTGAAAAGTGGCTTATTATTTTGAAGTTTTAAGCTCTTATTGCTGAGCATTCTGTCTGACAAAGTTTCCCCTCTATCATAAAGGCGAGAAACAAGCAAAGCATGCACCTTTTCAAATGCCATTTCATCACTGTCAGATGAGCTGATAGCCGACTCAATTTCCTGCCCAAACTTGTATGAAAAAGCCTCTTCTTTGCCAAGAACTTCCTTTCCATAAAGTGAAGAAAGCGCCTTTTTAAACTCCTCTTCATTCACTGCCAATCCATTGAGAGCAGAAAGTTTTTTGTCGTAGCCAAAAAGCAAAGCCATTTTCTGACCTTTATCAAGCCCTATTTCATAGTCATTTTTGATTGTATCAAGCACAGCGCGCATTTTTTTCTCCTTATTTTATAGTTGTATTATATCACAAAATTTTGCATAAACCAAACAATTTCTGCATAAATATACAAAAATTTCAAATTTTATTTTTGAGGAGGACAATAAAATAAAACTCAAAAAAAGTCTAAATTTTTGTAATTTTTTTTGAATATTATGTTAAATTTTGTTGACTTAATATTTTATATATTATATAATAGACTTGTCAAAGTGAAGCGTGTCGGCTTCTTCGGGCTTTGACATATTAAATTATCATTACCAAAGGTGGTTCTATAATGGCAAACGGTAACCTTACTGCTTTCGCCTTGAATTGTCCATTTGTTTCTTTTGACTGCCATGCAAATTTGCTCGCAGGAAATTACATAAATTTTAACACACATTTTTTAAATAACACATATATAAAAATTATGAGGTCAAAAGCAAAAGTGTTCTCTGCTTTTAAAGTGGGTGCACACCATGGCTAACAAGACGAAAAAGTTTGAAAATATTTCACCTAAAAACGAGGTGAACAATATAATAATTGAAGAAAAAAAGGACAATCCTTCTGATCTGTCCCCTATTTTTGTTGACGAAAAAAGCAACAAAGAAACTCGAAAAAATGATGGGCTTGATGTGATTGAAACTTCAAGTTCGGACTTGACTGAAAGCGTCAATGAAGAGTTTGAAAAGGCAATCAAACCAAAGAAAGCAAAAAAGAAAATAACATGGAAAAAGCGCCTTTTGAATCTTGGCGCAATAACCATGCTTGGCGTTATCACTGGAAGTGGTCTTGGAGTTTGGTATAGCAAAACCGTGCTTTCAACTCGTGACTACTCAGAATGGACGCTTGAAAAGATTGAAATGCTTAAAGACGATATGGATGATGTTTTTGCAAATGTTTTTGGCAGAGATCTCTCTGACAGCGAGCAAAAAGACTGGGTAAACCTTGCAAAAAGCAAAGGTTTAACCCCTCTTGACCTCTCTGCAAGCCAAAATGTCAACCTTGCAATGCACAACATCACCCTTGCAAAGAGTTATAACATTGTTGGAAGCGGACTTGTTAAGACAATCGCCAATCAAACAGTTTATGGAACACACACATTTGACGGCAAAACCTATGAAGCTGTTGCAATGAGTGTGGGAACATTTGCAAAACTTGCTCATAAACTCTCACTTGACAAAGGCGCTGGTGTTGTGAATTACATTGACGCACAACCAAAGAACGAAAAAGAAGCAGACTGGGAAAAAGGCACAAAGAGCCAAATAAAAACTGATGATTGCATCGATTTTGCTGGCGGACTGCCTTCAACCATTCAACCTTACATTATCTCTTCTCAAACCAGTTTGGAAGAGTCCAAGGTAACACTCGAGCCTATCACTGACGAGAACGGCAACATAAACTATAAATTCACGGTTGACCTTGACCCTATAACAAGCGTCTTATACTACATCAGGCAAATGAAGATGGTAAGTAAACTTGGCTCATTCCCTGAGTTTAGCGACGTTAAGCAGACTTTCATAATGGACGAGAACTGGCACTTGGTGCAAATTGATATTTTAGAACACTACTCACAGATTGCGATGGGCGTGAAAGCTTCATGCGAAGGAACACTCACAACCACGTTTGACGTGCAGTATTAAAAGGAGGAAATATGAAAAAGTTTTTTAAGTTCGCATCTTACACACTTTTATATGTGATAATAACTTTTGCATCAGCCTTTGGCGTTGTGCTTATTTCCTCTTCTTCGTCTTCTGACAATGGTTCAAACAATCCAAGCTCAGAAACAACAATTCCAACACAACTCACCCAAATGTTATCTCGACTCACAAGCGCGAATGGGCTTGACGTCTATCTCAATGCAGATATTGAAGCTGGTAAAGATAAATATACGGTGACAATCGATGCACTTGTCGACCTTCAAGAAGGTTTTGAAAAACTTACAGTTGACGGCACAGTCACTGTCAAAGTCAATGACGACATGTTTGCCATTGACATAAAATATGACGAAGGCACACTCTACTTTGACCTATTCAATGGCAAATTTAAAATTGAAACCAACAATATCATGGAAAGCGTGACTCAACTTCTTGACATCCTTGATGTTGAACTTCCATCTTTGAATATTGACCTGTCACAAATTGATATGGATATGATTTTGGGGCTTCTTAGCGATCTAACTGAAACCAAAGGCGATAACTCAATCACCATCAAACTCAATATCCCAATGCTTGGCGAAATTCAACTTGTATGCGATTTTAATTACGCGATCAATAAAGTCATCGTGCCAAAAACTTCAATTTCACAAGACACTGTTATCAGTTTGACATCAAACTTTGATTATCCTGATTCAGTCAACCTTGACATGCCAGAGAAAGAGGATGAATACATCAACATTTCTGACCTCTTCCTTATCACAGAATCAGTGCTTGGACTTCTTGACCAAGATGATTTGGGAATGGAATTCAAACTTGGATATAATGATTTAACTCTCAACGCTTCACTCAGTGCCAACCTCAAAGAGTTCGACTCAAAGGTGACTCTTAAAAACATTCTTGGCTATGACATGAACCTTGTGGCTGTTGATGACATTATCTATCTTGAATTTGGAAACATCAACCTCTGTTATGATCTTAATAAATCTTATCTTATCACAAATCTGCTTGAAAGCCAATTTGGAATCAGCGTTCCTCTTGACCAAATCACTCAAATTCTTGTTGCAATCAACGATGGAAGTATTCTTGAAAAAATTGGATCTTTCATTCCAGCTGACAGTGAAGGAGTTGACCTTAGCGCAATCGACCTTTCGATTATTGAAAGTTTCAAACGCGAGGATAACAAATACACCTTCTTTGTGACTGGAATTGGCGAAATATCTTGCGTTATTGAAGAGCGCAAACTCAAAAACCTCAGTTTTAACGGCTTTGGATTTGATATTTCTGCTGACATAGTTGCTCCAAAAGAAATTGGACTTGCATTTGACAAAGAAAATTATATCAACCTTGAAGCAATCATTCCAGCACTTAATGCACTTTTCTCAACTGTTAAATATCCAACTTTTAACGGATCGCTTTCAATAGATCTTGGCAATGAAAAATATTTTGCTGACTACACACTTGCAGTTAATGGTGAAAACAGCATTATTAAACTGAGCGCAAACATGTTCAATCAGACTATTGAAATTATTGCCACAAAAGAAGACATTTATCTTCAAGTTTCAGAGCTTAAACTTAAAGCAAAATATACAGACATTGATAAAGTTATGAATTTTGTGCAAAACAATTTCCAAGTTGAGAACTCAGAAGATGCAATCAAAGCACTTCTTGATCAAGTCAAAGTTTTCCTCAATCCAGAAATTTACCCTGCACTTATCTCACAAATCCGTGATGAAAATAACACGCTTATTGTGAAAACTTACAAAGGTAGCGAAATTAAATTTGGTTATGACGAAACAATCAACTATATCACTTACACTAATGAAAATGCAAAAGTTATGCTTACAATCAATGCAAGCGAAGAAATCATTAGTGATCTTGGCATAAACGAAGAAGAATACTCACCTATTGACAACCTTCTTTCAATCATGCAAAAGGCAATCGATTACGTGAAAGAAGGCAAGTTCTACCTTGATATTCAAGCAAGTTATGATAATCTTTCAGTTGTCGGCGCGGTTAATTTCGACCTAAACAGCAAAGAGTTAAGCCTCACTGCTGGAATCACTTATGGTGATATAATCGTTGGAATCAAATTGGTGGATAGCAGAATCTATCTTGAACTTGGCGAAAACAATTTAGTTTTCGATCTCAACGACATTGATATTGTTCTTGACTTTATTTCAGACAATCTTGGAATTGACGCAAGAGCAAAACTTCAAGAAATTCTTGAAATCATGCCACTTGGTGAAAGTGAAACAGATGAAACTTTTGATGCAAGCGATGACCAAATTGATAGCGGAATGCAAGCAAACAAAGTATCGATTGAAGACATTATATCTTCACTTACAATTAAAAACAGCGCAGGCAAACTTAGCATAACAATGCTTTCTGCAAATGTTGAACTTAACTTTAATGACTTTATGCTCAATGAAATTTCTGCAAACTATGGCAATATTTCAGCAAACATTCGCATACTTAGCGAAGAAACAAAGATCAATCTTGATAAAGAATACACCGACATTTGTGAAGTTTTAAGTTATGTTGAAATTCTTAAAAATTATCTCACATCTGAACAATACTACCTTTCAGCAAACGCTGACGTCTATGAAAACGGCGAAATTATCTATTCAACTGACGATGCTCGTATCGAATTTGATATGACTGAAAAAATTAAACTTTACGCGTCAGTTAAAGTTAGCGGAAGAGATGATCACTCAATGGAAGTTTATTACCATGACGAATTCCTCTATGCAAACTACAATGAACTTCTCATCAAGATCAACTCAAAAGACCTTGGCGAAATTGTTGTAATTCTCATGCAAATGTTTGGAATTGACCCTAATATCTTACCATTCCTTAAAGATATTGCTGGAAATATGGACGATTTCAATCTTGGAAGCATTCAGTTGCCAGAAATGAATATTGGTGAGATTGCAGGCGTTCTCAACATGATTCAAGGTATCAAGATTGAAAATAACACACTTTCAATTAAACTCAACCTCTTCGGCGAAGAAGGCAACATTTCAATCATGACTGACGGCAACAAACTCACAGCAATAACTCTTGAAAACATCGCTGTATCAAATGAACAGAAATTCAAT
>CAOJNR010000060.1 GCA_948439925.1 uncultured Clostridia bacterium | reverse complement strand
CATTGTCGCGCTTATCAAAATTATGTTCTTCCACTTCAAGTGGTGGTTTAATTTCAATTTTTGAAAGCTTTTCAAGTGTAAGATTTTTAAGTTCTTCAACACCTTTAAAAGTTGCACCTGAAAGTTGAAGTGCGTCAATTCCAGTTTTCTTTTTGAAAGCGAGTTTTCTCTCTTGCAAAGTTTCCTCGTCAATCAAATCGACCTTAGAAAAAGCCACAATTTGAGGTGTTTTTGCAAGGCTAGCGCTATATTTTTCAAGCTCTGAATTAATTTTATAATAATCATCAATAAAATCTCTTCCATCACTCTGAGATACATCAATGAGGTGAATTATCAGCCTGACTCTTTCAACATGTTTGAGAAAATAATGCCCAAGTCCCTGACCTTCACTTGCACCTTCTATAAGCCCTGGAATGTCAGCAACCACAAAAGTTTGACCTTTAACCTCACAAACGCCAAGATTTGGATAAAGGGTTGTGAAAGGATAATTTGCAATTTTTGGATTGGCATTTGAAATGCAAGAAAGAAGGGTTGATTTTCCAACATTTGGAAAACCCACAAGCCCAACATCAGCAATGGTTTTAAGCTCCAAAATCACTTCTCTCATCTTGGTCATTTCACCAGTTTGAGAATAAGTTGGAGCTTGCTTGATTGATGATTTATAGTATGCGTTTCCATGCCCCCCTTGTCCACCTTTCAGCGCAACAAAGGTCATTTCATCCTTGTGCAAATCAGCAATAATCTTGCCAGTTTCAGCGTCAATCAAAACTGTTCCGCATGGCACTTCGATTATCATATCTTTGCCAGTTGCGCCCGTTTTAAGTTTTTTTGAACCATTCTCACCATCGCCTGCAACAAACTTTTTCTTAAATCGGAAATTATATAAAGTGTTCATCATGCGTGTTGCTTTGAAAATAACATTTCCGCCATTTCCACCTTCTCCGCCATCTGGGCCACCTTTCATAGTTTGAGCATTACGCAAAAAAGAGGCCGAACCATTCCCGCCATTTCCAGCTTTGATTGAAATTTTAACTCTATCTAAAAACATAGTTCTCCTCTTTTTATAGACTATTTTATAACCATATTCCTTATGGTTTAATTATTGAAAATAGTTTAGCAAACTCTAAAAATACCTGACAAGCGATAGACTACCACAATATATCGTATTATGTCTAACATAATAGCCACAAAATACCTCATTTTTTGCAAATATTCACAAATGGACACTTTTCACAATCGGGTTTTTGAGATTTGCAAATATATCTTCCAAAATGCACAAGTTGAAGATGAAGTTTCCCCCAACACTCTTTTGGAAAAGTTTTCATGAGCGCCTGCTCGCATTTATGCGGATCAGCAGTTTCTGCAAAACCAAGCCTGTTTGAAACGCGTAAAACATGAGTATCAACAGCAATCGCGTCACCTTTAAACGCTTCGGCGATAACGACATTCGCAGTCTTTCTCCCCACTCCTGCAAGAGATTGAAGTTTATCAAGATCATTGGGCACAACGCCATCAAACTTTTCAATCAAATCTTTGGTCATTGACAAAATGTTTTTGGCTTTATTGTGATAAAAACCGCATGAACGAATTATCTCTTCAAGTTCTTCTTGGGAAAGAGTTAGCATTTTTTCTGGCGTTCCGAAACGATCAAACAAATTCTTTGTCACCATGCAAACACGTTTATCGGTGCACTGCGCTGACAAAATGACAGCAACAAGAAGTTGATAAGGCGTTTCATAGTCAAGTTCACACTTTGGATTTGGAAAAAGTTTTTCAAGATTTTCCAAAATTTCATTTGTTTTCATTTATATTCTCCCCTATTTTTCGTTATTTCATAAGTGGGAACAAAACTGCATCACGAATGTTTGGAAGGTCGAAAATAAATTGAACAAATCTATCAATTCCAAAGCCCAAGCCAGAGATTGGTGGCATACCATGTTCCATTGCAAGAAGGAAATCTTCGTCAACGTCCATCGTTTCTTCGTCACCAGCAAGTTTTTCAGCAAGTTGTTTTTCAAGATTCTCTCTTTGAATGATTGGGTCAACAAGTTCAGAATATGCCTTTACAAGCTCAGCACCACCAGCAACAACTTGGAACACATCGATAATTCTTGGGTCATTATCATTTCTGCGTGCAAGAGGAATAAGAACTTCTGGATAGTTGTAAATGATTGTTGGATTTACAATGCCCGCCCTAATCTTTCTCTTGTAAATATAGTCAACAAGTGTTCTGATTGTTTTGCACTCTTCAAGTTCAGTAAATCCGAAAAGCCCACGCTCAACAACCTTCTTTTTGAAAGCATCAACATCTTGCTCGTCGAGGAAATCAAAACCAAGGATCTCTCTCATTTTTTCAACATAGTTGATCTTCGCCCACTCGCCGTCGAACTCAATTTCTTGACCTTGATAATTAACTTTGGTTGTTCCAAGCACGTTTTTAAGAAGATCAACACAAAGAGTTTTAAAGAATTTCATATTATCTTCAAAGTCCCAATATGACGCATACCATTCAATTTGGGTGAATTCTTGAAGATGCGATGGATCCATGCCTTCGTTACGGAAATCCTTTCCAAGCTCATAAACGCGGTCAAAACCACCTGCTATACATTGTTTGAGCCATGTTTCTGTTGCAATTCTGAGATTGCAGTCAAGGTCGAGCGCATTGTGATGAGTGTAAAATGGCTTTGCTGATGCACCTGACACACTTGTTTGAATGATTGGAGTTTCAACATCCAAAAAGCCGTGATCTTCAAGATAGCGTCTGATGAAAGAAACAATCTTGCTTCTTGTCAAGAACACCTTTCTTGCATCCTCATTGACAACAAGGTCAAGATAGCGTTGACGATATTTTGTTTCAGTGTCAGTCAGTCCATGAAACTTCTCTGGAAGTGGTCTAAGAGTTTTTGACAAAAGAGTGACCTTTTCAGCTTTAACAGTCACTTCGCCAGTTTGAGTGAGATAAACTTCGCCTTCAACGCCCACGAAATCAGCAATATCAATCATCTTTTTATAGAAATCATATGCCTCTTCGTCAAGCTCATTTCTGCCAACAGAAACTTGAATTTTTGCATTGATATCTCTGATTTGGATAAATCCGAACTTACCCATAACGCGTTTAAAAACAACTCGTCCTGCAACTTTAACGCGTTTTCCAACCATTTCACGCGCCTCTGCGATGGTTGCCGTTCTTTCAAACTTTGCCTTGTATGGAATTTCGCCCATTTCTCTAAGTGTGTTAATTTTGGCTCTTCTAACTTCAACTTCGCTAGCCAAATTTTGTATTTCTGCCATTTATTTCTCCTTTTTGAAATAAGTTATCACAAAAGAGAAAATTTGTCAAATTATTTGTATCGTTTTTCGTAATGACGCAGATTTTTTAGCACTTTATTTAGGTATTTTTCTGTTTCTGGAAAAGGTATTTTATCAAGACTTGTTCCATCAGAAGAATACTCCTCATTTTCAAGCCAAGCCTTGACATTGGTTTGCCCTGCATTATATGCACATATCGCCAAATCCCTATCCTTAAACATATCAAGAAGATAGGAAAGATAATAACTTCCATAGCGAATATTAACTTGTGGCTCTGAAAGCTTTTCTTCTTCAAACTCTTCGCCCAAATTGCCAGCAATCCATTTGGCAGTCGATGGCAAAATTTGCATTATTCCAACTGCACCTTTTGATGAGCGCGCATCAATGCGATATCCACTTTCAGCGTTTGCGATTGAAGCAATAAGTGCGCTATCAACAGAAAATTCCTGCGCGCTTTCAATGACACACTCTTTATATTTGACTGGATAAAAGTAACCATTAAAGCAGGCCAGCGAAAAGGCCAACAAAACAGCCACGATTGCAAGTGACATGATTGAAAAAAAATACTTCATAACATAATTGTATGGAGTATTTTCAAAAAGATACTTTGTTTTTTGCAAGTTTATCATTTTTAAGTGAATATGTTTTTTATCATTATTCACCTATTTTTTACATGTTCCAGCAAACTTTAAAGTCTTTCACATGAGGTTCTGAGTCCCATGTTCGTTATTTTATATATGCCAGCAAAGCTTGGATATTTACGCAGGGCGAGCATACTTTTAACTATTGAAAGATTGGCAAGATTGAACTTTACCGAAATACCGCACGCCTGACCTGCCTCTTTGGGCGTGTTGACTATGGCGGTGGCAATTCCATTATTTCTCAAAAAGTTTGAGAATAAAAGAGTTTCATTTCTTGATCGGAACACACAAATTCCATATTGCATACTCTCCTCCATTGATGCACACATTGCCCTCTTTAACACTATATTTATTAGTAAAAAGGAAAGTGTTAATTCAATGATTTATTTAGATAACAGCGCCTCAACATTTGTTAAACCACGTGAGGTTATAAAAGCGGTGGAAGAATCTCTTATTCACTATTCAGCCAATCCTGGAAGAAGTGGCCATAATGCAAGCATAAGAACTGCTATGCTTGTGGAAGAAACGCGTGAGAAACTGGCAAAACATTTTGGATGCAAGGATTCAAGCCATGTGTTTTTCACAGCAAATTGCACGCAAGCACTTAACACAGCAATATTGGGACTTACAAAAAATAACGGTCATATCATTTGCACCGAAAACGAGCACAATTCAGTTTTACGACCTCTTGAACACCTCAAAGAGCATGGTAAGATTGACTATTCAATCGCCTTTCAAGGTGACAAATCTTATATTGATGCAAACTCAATTAAAGATTGTTTAAAACCAAATACATATATGGTGGTATGCAATCATATTTCCAATGTGAATGGCGATAAGGCAGATATAAAATCAATCGGAGAATTTTGCAAACAACACGGCTTAATTTTTTTGCTTGATTGCGCACAAAGTGCTGGACATGAAATTATCGACATGGAAGAAAACAATATATCAATGCTCGCTATTGCTGGGCACAAAGGCTTTTATGCGCCACAAGGAATTGGTGCGCTTATTGTCAATAGTGAATTTATGCCCGAACCGATTTTGTTTGGTGGGACTGGAACAAACTCACTTGAACTTTTTCAGCCCGACATTTATCCTGAACGGCTGGAAAGCGGAACCTTGCCTACCCCTGCCATTGCAGGACTTAATGTGGGGATTGACTTTGTTGAAAGCCACTTTGCTGAGATTCAGAACAAGATTGATGACTTGACAACATTTGTTAACTATGAACTGAGAAAGCTTGGGCTTACAGTTTACACTCAGCCTGAAAATTCTCATGGCGTAATTGCCTTTAACATTCCAAGTCTTTCGTCCAATGAAGTGGCAACCATGCTTAATGAACACTGGGAAATTTGTGTGCGTGGCGGATATCACTGCGCGCCAATGAAACATAAAGCACTTGGAACGCTTGAAAGCGGTGCGGTGCGAGTTTCAATATCATATTTCAACACTTTCACAGATGTGCAACGGTTAATCGGAGCCGTTAAGACAATTATAAGGAAAAATAAAATTCAAGTGAACGAATAATTTTCTTTGTTAACACGCTCGGGAAGCACCATGTGCGCCCCTTTTGGCGCGCATGGCATGCACGTTTGCCCTATGGGCAAACGTGCCATCACCAGTTTCAAATCGAGTTTGAAATTGGTGGCTTCCCGAGCGCTTTGTAAACTCTAAACACATATCTAATCACACTAATCAACCAAAAAATCGGAATGAACAATTCCGATTTTATATATCTGTTTATTGAAAACTCTTATAAATCAATTCCTAAAATTTTCTTGCGCATCTTTTCATATTCATCAGATGTTATAAGCCCTTCATTATAAAGCTTGTCAATTTTTTTAAGCTCAGTTCTCTGCTTATCAACATCACTTTTTGAAAATGTGCTTTTAATTCCATCAACCGCGTTTGTCACACCGCTCTCAACAGTTTCAGCAAAACTTTGATTGTTTTTGGCAACATTTCCTTGTTCAATATTTTTGATATAATTATCAACCATCATCGTCATGCAAAGGAGTATAATAAGACCGATAATAGTTGGCGAAAGCATGATTGCAGTAAAAATACCCCAACCAAGTATTGAACTGCGATTTCTCACGAGTTCTTCGTCTGTCATATTTGACGCGCCTTTAAATTTACCACTTGCGATAATGAGCGGGATACCAAAAACAGCACCAAAAATGGTTATACAAAGCAATATTCCAACAATCAGCGATATAATTCTTGCCACAACAAAATAAAGTTCAACTGTT
>CAOJNR010000059.1 GCA_948439925.1 uncultured Clostridia bacterium | reverse complement strand
TTTAATAGTAATAAGAAAAATTTTTCAAGAAAAAAAGTGCTTAAACCACTGATATCAACACCAGTCACTACGTGTTTGGTTGAGAGCAATGAGAAACTCGTTGCAATTTTAGAAATGTTTGCATCCAAAAAAGCCTCGATAAGCTGAAAGCGGACTTGGATGTGGCGCTTTCAAAACGAGATGCTGAGAACCAATAAGCTCGGCAAAACTTTGCGCATAACTTCCCCATAACAAGAATACGCATGGCTCTTTGCGTGCACCAGCCAATTCAATAATTTTTCGAGTGAGTTTTTCCCAACCTTTATCTTTGTGTGAATTCGCTTGTCCACGTCGAACGGTGAGCACTGTGTTGAGAAGTAAAACTCCTTGGTCTGCCCAGCGTGTTAAGTCGCCAGATGTTTGGCACTTGATGCCAAGGTCACTTTCAATTTCAGTTTTGATGTTGACAAGTGAAGGTGGGTTTTCAATGGATTCTGGCACACTGAAAGATAAACCTTGCGCTTGGCCAGGTTCATGATATGGATCTTGACCAATGATGACAACTTTGATTTTGTCAAAAGGCACATGATTTAGTGCGTTAAAAATATTCTCTTCTTTTGGATATATTTCATAGCGCGAATATTCCTCAGCCAAAAAATCTTGCAGAGCGGTGAAGTAGGGCTTTTCAAATTCTTCTTTTAAAAGTTGATACCAATTTTGCTTTATTTTTATCATAAATTTATTTTATCATAATTTTCTTATTTTGCAAAATAAAAGAATGTAAATTCGTTTTATAATAACGAAATTCATTTTGTAAATACTCGTTTTTTGAGTATAATATAATTGATTAAATCCAAATCACTCGCATAGCCCTTCTTTCAAAGCGGAAACGCAAAAAAGGCGTGAGTTTTCTGTCAATTTTAGTTGACGCGGGGGGGGGGATTTTGAAGTATAATAATTTTGTCGAAAAGTAGGAGGAGAATAATGAAAAATATACATAAACTTTTATTATCATTTTCATTTGTTTTTGCAGTATGCCTCTCAGCAGGTTTATTTTTCATTTTCTCAGGACAAGAAAAATTAGGCCCGCCTAAAACCGATGAAGATGTTGCGGTTGCGGCGTCAACAACCACAGCAACAATAGCATTAAATCCTTTACTTTGTTTTTATAACGCAGTCAATTCAGACGGCTCTGTATCTTCCACAACAAGCGTTGCAGTTGGAGTGACAGATTCAACAATATATTATCATAACCATTACGGTAGCAGTCAACACCTTATGGCACGACTTCAAGTGAGTAGAGGAACGAATGTAGTTTCGGTAAACACATTAATAACAGCGTCTGGAAGTTACAGCATTTCCATAGGAATTTTATCACAAAAAGAAAGGCGATTCAGTGTCAGTTTGAATTCGCTTTCATCTTGCAAAATAACAGGATTGACGGTGACATATTTACAAGGTGAAACTTTAAAAAGCACAATAATAAACGAAGAACTTGAAGCAGACACATATTCAAAAAATAATACCAGTTTTTATGTTGGTTCAAACACAGAAAAAAGCACAAAAATAGTCATTTCTCCATTAGCAGAATATACATACACATTGTCTTCAAGTTTAAGTTTTTCCACAGAAAAAACGATAAAACAAAATCCATGGGCAACATACTCATCAGATTCAGCATTTTCAAGTTTTGAAAGAACAGGATATACATTAAATGGATTCTACACAAAATCAAGCGGAGGAACAAGAGTTATTGAGAGATATGAAGACCAATGGAAGTTCAATTCCATAGTGACGCCAGGAACCACGCTTTATGCACAATACACGCCATACAATTACAAGGTCAACTTCAACGCAAATGGCGGAAGTGGATCAATGTCGGCACAAGACTTTAAGTATGGCATATCACAAAACTTAAAAAATAATACCTTCACACGCACAGGCTATTCATTTAAAGGCTGGGCAACAAGTGTAAATGGCGGAGTGACATATTCAAACGGTCAAAGCGTGAATAACCTTACAACAACAAATAACGGAACTGTCAATTTATATGCAGTTTGGGAAATAAACAAATATTATGTTGATGTAAACCATTATTTAGATAGTGTTAATCAATTAAACAATTCACAAACAGGTTTCACTTTTTCTGTTAAAGTTGATGGCGTTGTCAAAAATGTAAACGTAAGTGACTTTTTTGAAGAAATAACTTATAATTCAACAGTTGAGATTTATGACATAAAATACAATGACGATGTTCGATATTCTGGCTATATTTTGACTGATAATTCAGCTGAAATCAGTGGAAGCACAAGCTTAAATATCAAAATTAAAGTGCTTGCTAAGCGAGTTGACATCAATTTGCAATTTCTTGCTATTGACAAATTCTCTTTGACTATCAATAATGGAGTTTCAACTCAAATAGCAGGTGTGGGAGAAAAAACTTTGGTTTCTCTTGAAGTGCCAAATAGGCCAGGCTATATCTTCACTGGTTGGTCGATTACAAGTGGTGGTGGAAAAATTCTTGATCCACAATATTTGACTGAGGAAAAATCATTCAATGGAACAAGTGACTATATCAATATAGGAAGAACGCACATGTATACTGATAAGTTTCTTTTCAGTGCTTGGGCGTATATGGATAATTGGGCAGATTATGGCGTTACTGACACCAGCATGAGAATAATTTCTTCAACAGAGTGGGGTGGCTGGAATATTGAATCAATTTCAGGAAACATAAAATGCGCTATCTTTGAAAGTGGAGTTGGTTACACATCTATTGAGTCTTCAAAAAAGTGGTCGAGTCTAGCATCAGGTTGGCATAATTTTGTGTTGACCTTTGACGGCAAGAAAGGCACATTGTTTATTGATAACGAAAAAATTCAAGAAAGTGCAATGTTTACGCATAGTTTAGGTTACAATTCTTCAAACTCAATGTTCATTGGCGCAGAGGCGAGCAGTGGTTCGACACCTGCGGGAAGCTATTTCAATGGAAAAATCAGAGATGTAATTATAATAAACGATTGTGCATATGATGCATCAACTGAAAGTTATTTCTTGGATAGCGGAAATGCTAATTTTGCATATTATTACCTTTCAGGAGATACAGATGCAGTGTTGACTGCCAACTGGGTTGAAACATGGGCAGTTCATCAAACACAAACAACACTTTTGCAAGATAGCGAAGGTTATTATCTTATTTCAAGCGCCGAAGATTTGGCAAGAATTGCACATCAAGTTTCGCTTGAAGATAGAGCGCAGATAGATTGCAAGTTCAGACTCACAAATAACATCGATCTCAGTGGCAAAGCTTGGCTTCCAATAGGTATTGAAAACAGCGTGGCATTTCAAGGAGCTGAATTTGATGGGCAGGGATACACAATTTATGGTTTGAAGACTTATGGTTATGACCTTGCAGGCGCGATCAGACAAGATGTTTTTAATAACTTAAAAGATAAATCCTATGTTCAGCGTGCTGGACTGTTTGGCAAAGTTGAAAACACATTAATAAAAAATTTAAAGCTTGAAAATGTTGGTATAAAATCAATAGATAATGCTGGTGGTATTGTTAGTGATATGCAACATTCTGTTATTGAAAATTGCCAAGTAAGCGGAGTTATTATTTCAAGTCGAAATGCTGGTGGCATTGCTAACACCTTGACAAGATCAAATATAATAAATTGTGTTAATTATGCAGATGTTTATGGCAGGTATCATGGTGGTATCATTGGAAGTTTAACACATGGACATATTAAAAATTGTGTAAATTATGGCATGATTGTAAATTATGAAATAGGAAGTGACTTTTACTATGGCGGTATTGCAGGCAGGGTTTATGGTAACACATCTATTATCGAAAGTTGCATCAATAATGGCGAGATTGTCAATCAAAAGTCGGTAGACGGAACTGCTGGTATTGCAGGCTCTATTGAGGCAAGTGATGTTAAAGTGATTTCATGTGCAAACTATGGTGACATTATTTCAACAAGCGCGCCAGCAAGATTTAGTGCTGGAATTGTTGCAAGAAATTATTATTCTGGTGTTGTTTTGCAATATTGTTCTTCTGTTGGCGAGATAACAAGCAGAGGTAGCGTGGCAGAAGGGGTAAGTTTAATCTATAACTGCGGAGTTGCACCTGAGATGATTGGTTGCTATGCCAGCATGAAAGTTGGTGATTCAACAATTTTAACCAACCAAAAATCAGGATTGGATAATGATTTTGTGGAAGGTTACAGGTTTGTGGCTGGAATGAATAACGATTTGCCTATGCAACTTAGCTTGTTTACTTTTGCCAATCAAATTCCAAAACAAGCAGATATTGTTATGCTTGCTCTTAATGAATTTGTAAGTGTTGGCTGATAAAATTTGACAACGTCACCGAACGGATAAATATTGATTTAAATAATGTTTATTGAAACTAAGTGCCATTGGCACAAAAGACAGAGAAATTCTGTCTTTTTTAATAAAAAAATAATCTTTATATTTTCACATTATTAATAAATCATTTTGAAAAATTATCAGTTTGTTATACAATATATATCGGAGGAAAAATTATATGAGTTGTCCTATAAATATGACAGGTTTTGGCCCATCTCCTATTCCAGAGGAAGCAAAATGGGTTCAAGTTAAGGAAATCAAGCAAATCAGCGGATTTTCTCACGGATGTGGCAAATGTGCACCACAACAAGGCACATGCAAATTGACTCTTAATGTCAAAAACGGAATTATCAAAGAAGCGCTCGTTGAAACAATCGGTTGCAGTGGTATGACTCACTCGGCTGCCATGGCAAGCGAAATCTTGACAGGCAAAACAATCTTGGAGGCACTCAACACAGACCTTGTGTGCGACGCAATTAATGACGCAATGAAACAAATCTTCTTGCAACTTGTTTACGGAAGAAGCCAATCTGCTTTCTCAGAAAACGGCTTGGAAGTTGGCGCTGCCCTTGAAGACCTTGGCAAAAATCTTACAAGCAATGTGGGAACTGTTTATTCAAGAGAAGATTCTGGCACACGCTATCTCAACCTTGCAGAAGGATATATCACCAAAGAAGGACTTGACGCTAATGGTGAGATTATCGGCTATGAATATATCTCAGTTGGCGCGCTTATGAACCTTTTGAAAGATGACAGCATCAAACCAAAAGACGCAATCAAAAAAGCAACCAAAACTTATGGCAGATTTAATGAGGCTGTCACAGTTATTGATCCAAGGAGGGCGTAAAACATGGAAAATACATCAATTAAACAATGTTTAGCCAAATATGGCATCAAGAATATGGAAGAAGCAAAAGCAATCTGCGACAAAGCAAAAATTAATGTTGAAGAAATTGTTCGTGGTATTCAACCAATCTGCTTTGACAACGCAGTCGAGGCTTATCAACTCGGCGTTGCTGTTGCAATCAAGTCTGGCGCAAAAAGCCCAGCCGAGTCGGCGCTAAAAATAGGCGAAGGCTTGCAAGCATTCTGCGTTCCTGGCTCAGTTGCAGACGACCGCCAAATCGGTATCGGTCACGGCAGACTTGGCGCAATGCTTCTTGACGAAAACACAAAAAGTTTCGCTTTCCTTGCAGGTCATGAAAGTTTTGCTGCTGCCGAAGGCGCAATGGGCATTGTCAGAACTGCCAACAAGGTTAGAAAAACTCCGCTCAATGTTATTTTGAACGGTCTTGGCAAAGACGCAGCGTATATCATTGCCCGTATTAACGGATTCACATATGTCAACACAAAGTATGACCACAAAACTGGCAAACTTAAAATTCTTGGCGAAAAGAAATTTTCAGAAGGCGAAAAAGCCAATGTCAAGGTTTACGGTGCGTATGATGTTCCAGAAGGTGTTGCAATCATGATTCATGAAAAAGTTGACGTTTCAATCACAGGCAACTCAACAAACCCAGTTCGTTTCCAACACCCAGTTGCTGGAACTTACAAAAAGTGGTGCAATGAGAACGGCAAAAAGTATTTCTCAGTTGCCTCAGGCGGTGGAACAGGCAGAACACTTCACCCAGACAATGTTGGCGCAGGCCCTGCAAGTTATGGTCTCACTGACACTATGGGCAGAATGCACTGCGATGCGCAATTTGCAGGCTCTTCATCAGTGCCAGCGCACGTTGCAATGATGGGCTTTATCGGCATGGGCAATAACCCAATCGTTGGCGCAACAGTTGCTCTCTCAGTTGCAGTTGCGATGAGAGGTTAATAAACAAGTCACTTTTTCTTGACAATAAATAAAAAGTTGGATATAATTGAATTAATCAAAATGGCGTGGAAGACCCAGTAGGTTTATTTTTGGACATTTAGAGAGCATGCGGGTGGTGAAAGCATGACTAAGAAAATAAAGCGAATTACAACTTCTTCAAGTTTTGCGTATGTCTTGCGAAAAGATAAATAAGGATTGTGACAATCTGTCCCAATCAAAGTTAGGTGGTACCACGAACAGCACGCTTCGTCCTAATATCTAGGATTTGACGCGTGCTTTTTTAAAATAGGAGGAAATGAATGACGTTCAAAACTGAGAAAAAGAAAGACAAAACGGGCGAAATTGTGACTCTTTGCTCGCCGACTGAAAATGATGTACACGCGTTAATGGAACATGTCAATAC
>CAOJNR010000058.1 GCA_948439925.1 uncultured Clostridia bacterium | reverse complement strand
CGGTTGCAGACGAAACCATTTCATCAAATCGGTTTTCAAAATTTTTGAGTTCTTTTGACTGGCTGTCAACATCACTCCGCCCAAGCGAGCGGAAAAAGAGAAATATCAGGTCAGACTCCTCTTCTTTAAGAAAGTTAATTCCTTTAAAAAGTGAGGCTTTGTCGAGAGGACTTTCTTGGTCAATAAATGCAAGATAATTTTCGGTCAAGCCACAAAGCTGAGCTTTTGTTTTGTCATCAAAACTTGCAAGAAGTGTTTTTATGCGTTCACGAGAAAAGGAAATTTCGACATTAAGTTTTTGACAAATGAGAACAAGAGCTTTAAAAAAGTTTGCCCTTTTTCGATACTTTGCTGATATGATAGCCCCTATTGATAAAGCAATAAAAAACAGTACTGCCATGAGGATATATTTAACCATAACCCACCTCCTATTTATAGTAAAACAATCTTAATTAATATTTTGTCACGCGTGAGAAGTTTTCGTTGTAGACACCTTCGATTGTTCCAGGACCATTTCTCATTGACAGAAGAACATATCTTGAAAAGACTTTTTCTTCGATTATTTTTGAAAAAGATGGTTTTTTCTGAAAACTTTCAATGCTGTCGCAGTGGGCTGACGCCAAAATGTTAACGCCACAGTTGACGGCATAGCGCACGGCTTCAATATCCTCTTCTTGTCCAAGTTCGTCAGTGACGATAAGGTTTGGACTGAGCGAACGGATTCCATTTTCAAAACCTACCTTTTTTCGCGCGAAGGAAATCTTGTCTGAAAAATTGCCAATCGAGCCAGGCTTGCCGATATCCAGTTCACCGCGCTCATCTAAAACAAGGACGTTGAAAGCATAATTCCGTTCAGAAAGTTGGCAGATGAAGTCGCGAAGAAATGTTGTTTTTCCGCTTCCCGCTGGTGACAAAATGAGAGTGTTATGCACCTGCTCGTCATGCAAGATATGAGCAAAGACTGGAAGTGAGCAGTTCTTTATCTCATGAGGAATTCTGATGTTGATACTAGAAAAATTGGTCATGGTTTTTATTTGACCTTTTTCTTCAATCATATCGCCACCAAGACCAATTCTTATTCCGCCCTTTGTGACAATGAAGCCTTTTTTGATTTGTTCATTGACAGAATAAATTGAGCATTCGCTTGCTCTGAAAACGATATCTTCAATCATAACGCGTGAAGGAATAATCGCCTCTTTCAAATTGCCAGTCATGCCCTTTTCGCCAAGGAAAAAGCGTTGCCCACCGATAGCCAAAACGATAGGCTTGTCCGCACGAATGCGGATTTCATTAAGTGCATTGAAACTCACCCTTTCGACAAGTGGATTGTAAATTTCTTTTGGCAAGATTTTATCAAGCATACTCTTCACTCCTTGCAATACACTATGCTTTGGAGCGCCGATATAATGTATATTTGAGTTTGATTATTTTGTCTTATTTGAAAGAATAAAAAAACAAGGCATTGGCTTTGTTTAATAAATAGTTGTTTTATTTTCTTCGAAGTGGGCTAGAAAACTTTTTTTGCCTTAGCAAAAAAAAATCCCTCGCGCTTTTGCGCAAGGGAAGCGAAATGAAAATTTCGCGTTTTCTAGCCTCCTGAACGAAGCTTACTTAACCCTTTCCATATAACTTCCGTCACGAGTGTCAATTCTGATTCTGTCACCCATGTTAACGAAAAGTGGCACGTTGAGCACATATCCAGTTTCAAGTTTGGCTGGCTTTGTTGTTGATTTTGATGTGTCGCCTTGAATTCCTGGTTCGCAATCAATAACTTCAAGTTCAACAAAAGTTGGAGGAACAACTGAGAATGGATTGTTCTTATAGAAATACATTGTGCAGTTCATGTTCTCAGTCACAAAATTGAGTGCATCCTCAACAGCGTCCTTGTTAAGTGGAATTTGGTCATAAGTTTCAGCGTCCATGAAATAATAAATTCCACCGTCATTGTAAAGATAAGTCATTTCTTTCTTTTCAATAACTGCTGATTGGAATTTGTCTGATGGGTTGAAAGTCATATCTTTAACTTGACCTGTCATAACGTTTTTAAGTTTTGCTCTAACGAATGGTGAGCCCTTGCCTGGTTTTACGTGCAAGAAATCAACAACAGAATAAACTGCTCCTTCCATTTCAAATGTCACGCCTTTTCTAAATTCACCTGCTGTAACCATAAATAATATCTCCTTTAAATTGTTTTCCAAAATATATTAACACAAAAATCACTTTTTGTCTAGTATTTTTTGATATATTTTTTTCATAGTGAGAGCATCTTTTGGCATATCTGACATGCTCTCACAAATTATCCTCATTGAAAGGTCATATTCCACAAGGAGTTCGGCAAAAGGATAAAATTCAGGCCCATAAATTAAATCATCAAAATTTAAATGTCGTATCTCACCTTTTTCACCATATTGAATCTTTGAAAAGTGAACATGCGCCATGCTTGTTCGCTCACGCCCAAGTTTTTCAATGCTGTAATCAATAACCCTTTTGAAGTCTTCTTTTTCTTTCATCGACCCCTGCTCCAAAGCATTTATATGCCCGAAATCAAAAGTCGGAAGAATATGAGAATTCAAAGAGCAAAGGTCAACGACTTCTTTATATGTGCCAATTTGCATGGTTTTTCCCATTGTTTCAGGACAAAGATAGATTCCTTCCAAAAGCCCTTCTTTTTCAAACTGATCAAAGGTTTCTTTAAAACGTTCGGTCGTCAATTTTATTGCTTCATCTCTTGCAAGTTTTCCGCAAGATGCAGAATGGAAAACCAGTCTGTCAGCGCCAAAAGCACGCAAAAACTTTATTCCAGTGCGAAGATAGTTTTGGCTTTTTTGATACATAACCTCATCAGGATTTGCAAAATTGATATAGAATGGTGCATGAAGTGAAAGTTTTATGCCTTTTTCTTTGAAAAGTTCGCCTGCTTTTTCAGCCAAAGATGTTGACATTTGATAGCCATGACCGAAAGAATATTCATAAGCGTCAAGTCCATAATTCTTGATAAAGTTTGGAACTTCCAAAATTGATTTAAAACCTTGATTATAAAACTCATCACCGCAACCAGATGGTCCAAAAATTGCTGACATGGTTTCTCCTTTTTTAAATGAAATTATAAATTTAAAAAATTAAACAAATCTAAATTTAAATTTGATTTTTCCACTTTCTTGACTGACAACACCGAGATATTCCTCGCCAAAATATGCATTATATAAACCTTCACTTTCTTTTCTTTCAATCCAGACGCCATTTAAAAGTCTGTCTGTTTCAAACTGATTTAACTGGATTTTTTCATAATTAAAAAGTGTGTCAAGTTCCACAGTTTTAAAATTGCCAGCTTTGATTTCGTCCAAAGTGAAAGCGTTATCCAAAACAAAATCACCACATTTTGTGCGTAGTATGTTAAGCATAACACCATATGTTGATAGTGCAGTCGCCATATCTCGACAAATTGAACGAATATATGTGCCACTTGAACAGTGAATTTCAAAAGCAAATTCATTTTCTTTCAATTTGCTGAGAAGTTTAATCGAATATATTTCAATCTCTTTTGGTTTAAGCTCCACTTCTTTTCCAGCACGTGCAAGATCGTAAGCTTTTTGCCCTTTGATTTTCTTTGCCGAATATGCAGGTGGCATTTGTGCAACCTTGCCAAGCATCGATGGGATAACTTTTATTATTTCTTCCTCAGTCACAATTTTATCGTTTTTTTCAGTCACCTCACCTTCAAGGTCGAGAGTGTCAGTGGTTTCGCCAAAACGAAAAGTGGTTTTATAGATTTTATCCTTTTGAAGATAATAATCAAATAATGTGGTTGCCTTATTTATTGTCACAGGGAGCAGACCTTCGCCTTCAACATCAAGTGTGCCCAAATGACCTGCTTTTTTTGCACCGACTGCGTGTTTGACAATGTTTACGCAAGTGTTTGAAGAAAGTCCGCGAGGTTTATTGACAAGAATGATGCAACTATTCATGCTCTGCCCTATCTTTTAAGTAAGTGCGGAACTCCTTTGCGACAGAGTCAATAACGGTTTGCCCATTGCTTGCATTAATGGTTGCGCCTGATGCCTCGTTATGTCCGCCTCCACCAAACTTGACTGCAATTTGATAGCTTGAATAGCCACGTTTAGAGCGGAAAGAGAGTGAATAAACGCCCTTATCTTTTTCTATAATACTGCAACTCATGTTTATTCCATCTATTGAAACCATTTCAGTGCTGAAAGATGAGCAATTTGTTTTGTCCGCTTTGTTATTTTTAAGTTCTTCATTTGTGATAAGGCAGATTGCAAAGCCTTCTTTATATAGTTTCACTTTTTCATATAAAACTTTTTTCATTGCGATAGTTTTTTCTGATGTTGTTCGATATTCAGCCTCGTTGACTTTATGTATATCCGCTCCCAGCCTGTAAAGTTTCATTGCTGTTTTATAGGATTTTTCATTTGTGTTAAGATTGACGAATGAGTTTGTGTCAGAAGAAAGTCCAGCATAAAGATAAGTGGCAATCTCTGTGTTTATTTTGACGCCAAGGTATTCAATAAAATCAAACACAATTTCACAACAAGATGAGCGTGAGTCATCAACAAAAGAAATAAGCGCATAGTCATCATCGCGTTTGTGGTGATCGAGTCTTGCAGTGAGTGGAAAGTTTCGATAATAATTTTCAAATGAGCCAAGTTGTTTTGAACCTGCAACGTCCACTGAAATGAACAGGTCAAAATTGTTGGCGTCAAGTTCTTTCTTTTCAAGCAAATTTTCATCAATGAGTTTACGTTGCGTTATAGTCAGTTTTTCATCGCAAAAACGAGTGACTTTTTTGCCCATTTTTTCAAGCGCTGAGCCAAGAGCGAACATTGAGCCAAGGCAGTCCATGTCTGGACTTCTATGACAAAAAATAGCAATATTGTTTGCTGACTTTATTTCTTTTTTTATTTGTTTAAATGCTTTATTCATCAATTTCTCCATTATCTTCATCTTCTTCGAGTTTTGGTATATTTAAATTTTTTAAAAGTTCATTCACTCGCACGCTGGCGCTTGTTCCCTTATCAAGAACAAAGCTAAGCTTTGGCATGAAAGGCATATCCACCATTTTTGCAAGTTCACGCTTTATAAACCCCTCTGACTTTTGCAAAACTTGAAGATTTTGATTTATAACATTTTGGTCGTCATTATCAAGCGCTATTTTAACTTTGCAATATTTGAAATCTGGTGTCAAGCTGATTTCGCTGACGTAAAGAAATGGACTTAATCTTGGATCATTCATTTTTGTGGTGATGATTTGAGCGATACAGCGTTGCACTTCGCTGTTTGCTCTTTCGATTCTGTTAGACATTGTTCCTCCCTTTTTATGATCAATTTCATAAATTATATTTTTTATTTTTGCCTTAATGCAAAAGAGGAATATACCCGCGTGCATTCCTCTTCCAGTTTTTTATCTTTTAATTGGCTCTTTTATATAGCATTCGAGAATATCACCCTCTTTGAAATCAATATTGTCGCGCAATTTAATTCCGCATTCAAAGCCTTTGGCAACTTCTGCCTTTTCGTCTTTGACAATTTTAAGTGACTCAATGCTTGTCACGCCAATTTCTTCGTCACCGCGTTTAACCTTAACGATTGCGTTACGAGTGATTTTGCCGTCTTTAACATAACTTCCTGCAACCTTTCCAGCTGTTGAAAGCTTGAATACCATGCGCACTTCGGCGTTTCCGATATAAACTTCTTGATATTTTATGCTCATCATGCCAGTGATTGCAGTTGTCACATCGTCAACGATCTCGTAGATAATCTTGTATTCCTTAATCTGAACTTTAAGTTTTTCAGCCAGTAGTTTTGCTTTTGCAACTGGTTTTTGATTAAAGCAAATGATTATCGCGCCAGTTGTTTGTGCCAAAATGACATCTGATTCAGTCACTGCACCAGCATTTGAATGGATTATATTAACCTTTGCTTCTTCATTTCTGATAACAAGGATTGCGTTTTTAACAGCTTCAACTGAACCCATAGAATCTGCTTTCAAGATGATATTGAGGTTTTTAAGTGTGCCTTCATGAACTTTATTCATAAAGTTGTCAAGTGTTACGCCAGAGCTTTGCATTGCGCGTTCTTTCTTGATCTTGTCAATACGCTCTTGAATAACTTGTTTTGAAAGTGTTTCTTCAACTGCAAAAACTTGGTCGCCAGAGAATGGCACTTCGTTGAATCCGAGAACTGAAACTGGCATTGATGGAGTTGCAACTTTGACTGGCTTACCTGCGTCATTGAACATCGCTCTCACCTTGCCGTATGTGATACCAGACATGATTGAGTCGCCAACTCGGAGTGTTCCATTTTGAACAAGAACGGTTGCAACTGGGCCTCTATTTTTATCAAGTTCGGCTTCAATCACAACACCTGTTGCCATTTTGCTTGGGTTTGCTTTAAGTTCTTGCACTTCTGCCACAAGCAAGATTGTTTGTTTGAGGTCGTCAAGTCCCATACCTGTTTTGGCTGAAATTGGAACGCAAATTGCGTCACCACCCCACTCTTCTGGCAATACGCCATGTTCGGTGAGTTGTTGTTTAACGCGGTCAGCATTTGCCTCTGGCTTATCCATTTTGTTAATTGCAACAATCATAGGCACGCCAGCAGCTTTTATATGGTCGATTGCTTCAACTGTTTGAGGCATGATACCGTCATCACCAGCAACCACAAGAATAG
>CAOJNR010000057.1 GCA_948439925.1 uncultured Clostridia bacterium | reverse complement strand
TGCAACCGTCACACCGTCAACTTCTGAATGTTCAAGTTTCTGTATACCTTCGATATTTCTGATTATATCATGCTCAGAAATTGACTTCTTGCGAATCATTCTTCGTGTTCGAACAGAAAGTCCACTGCCAAAAATGATATATAACAAGAAGCCAAAAACAGGCAAAAATGTTAAAACGGTAAGCCAAGCGATGATTGTCTGCGGTTTCTTTTTTTCAAGAAAAACCATAACAATCAATAAAAGAAAATTTATGCATGCTATCACTGTGATAAGTGTCGTAAACCAGTTCATATCTCTTCCTTTTATACGCTTTTGTTTTAAAAGTTATTCATAGCCAGCATGAGAGGAGGTTTTCTTCGGAAATTCCTCCCCTCAACCGCTATAATCTTCTAAATGTTTTTCATTATCATGTGTTAAATCCAGTTATTCTTAGTCTTATAAACTCAGAGTCTTCAACTGCATGATCGTCACTTCCACCACTAACTTTGCGATAGAATACAAGCGTGATGTATTGCTGATCGTTATTAAATCCTTGCTCAGTTGTTAAATTGCCCTCTTCATCAATCTTTGCGAAACCTGTTCCGTCTTTATCAATAACGACTTTGAAATCTGAGAAATTAATTGTATCTGTAATCTCTACCTTAGAATTAACAAGATCACCTACAATATCTGGGCGATAAAACTTAATGTTCGCTATTAAATTTCCCCAAGTTGCCGTGTAATTATTGCCTGTTGTTTGTATTGCACCCGAAATTTTCATATCACCTAAATTGCCTTGTTTATCAGTGTATTTCCAAGTGATGTTGTAGTTTGCTTTGTAGCGATATGATGATTCCTTAGCTCCTTTTTTGACTGTCACAATGTATGACCTTTGAACAGGAACTGGATTTGTGCCCATACCTTTTAAGTTGCCAGCCGACGCAAAAGTGATGCGGTCTTTGAGATTTGAAGTTTTATTATCATCAGTTTCAGAAACATTTGCTAAAACTTGTGTTGCTTGCCAGTTGAAAGCTTTTGTTTCCGTATTATAAATTGCTGTTGCCCACTTTCCACTACTTAAATCACACATACCGAACATATAGCCATCTTCATATTTGTTATCTTCAAAATAATCATCTGTATTATTTTGACTTGTTGTAACTTTAATAAGATTGCCATTCTTCAAATCTTTGCCCATTTCTTCTGAAATGAAGATATATTCAGTTTTTGGACTTCCAGTTGTGTTTGACCTTGTGATTCTTTTTCCACGAGTGTCAGGCACTCTGTTGCCACTTTCATCTGTGATAAACTGCTTATTGTCATAAACAGGATTAGTTTCACTATAATTATCGCTATCAAACACTTGCAAATAGAAATCTACTGTGCTGTTTGCTGGTATAGTCACTTCGAGCGTGTCGTTGATGACAGATTGAAGAGTTACTGTTGTTTCATCAACAGTTGATTTAACATTAAGATGCTTGCCAAGGTCGATTGTTTCGCCTTCATAGAAGTAGTTATCTATCGCTTGCTCAATGTTAACATTTCGTGTGATATTGACACTGACTGGAAGTGTGAACACTTCTTTTTTGCCGTTGGAGTCAGTATAAGTCAAAGTCACATGCATTGTTGCATCAAAGTTGTTTCCTCCGTTCCAATAAGAACTGTCATTGATTGAAGGAACTGTAAATGAAAGATCGTCAGTGATCGAAGTTGCTGGAAGCGGTGTTTTGTCATTTCCAACTCTATAATATCCACCATTTGTTTTGAGTTTACTATCTGTTGGAACAACAACATCATCTCCAACAGATTGATCTCCAACCATGAATTGAATACCTGTTATTTTTATATTGTTATAGTCGCAGATCAGATATTTTTGATCTGATGAAGAAACCCCTCCGTCTAAAACATTTTCTAACTCTTGTTGACTAACAAAGAAGTTCATAATGCTTGAAAGTCCGCTTATGTTGACAACTTGATTGTTATTTGTGCCAGCATTGATTGGTTGATTTTCTGCACTAAGTGAATATTGTTTTTTACCATTTTCTGTTCCAACCTCAGTCGCACTGACATAGTTTGCTTGAACACCAATATCAAATTTGCCACCTTCTGTCAAGGCAAGTTGGTCACCTGTCGCATTTGGTGTTGTTTTTGAATCAAGTGTGAGGAAGAAATTAAACTTATAGCCATAATTATCCTCAGCCTCAAACATGAAATACTTGTCACCAAATTTAGCTTCTGTGAAAACTATTGAAATATTGCCTGATCTGTATGCTTCTTTTTCAGGTTCTCCATTTTCAAGCCAACCTGAATTAAAGATATTTGTTTTGTTTTGCAAATTAAGCTTTTCATTATATTTCAAATTACCCACAACCTTATCATAAACAAGAGTGTATTTGAAGGTGTTTGCAAGGTTTGTTGTTCCTGATTCACTTGCATTTATCTTTGTGATGCTGATTGTTTCCCCAGTGAGATTAACTGTTTGTTGACTTGAATCATTTGAATCACCAGTTCCAGTGATATGCATAACGCCACCGCTGTTTGAAGGCGTTGTGCCAAGTGCCGAAGTTGTGTTTGTGTTGTAAAGTTTAATTCTGTAAGCAGGCACAACTTGGATTATCATGCAGAATGTCTTTTTGTATGCTGTTCCTGATGTCTGCGTTGTTTCATCATCTTCTGATGTCTGCGTTGTTCCGTCATCTGTCGAAGATCTTATTGTTGCCGAATATTCAAGTTTAACAAGCACATAGTTTCCGTCATTTGACGCACCCATTCCAGTTGCTTGCCAGCTGATGATATTTTTGCTATTGTCACTCGTATTGTTGCTATTGTCACTCGTATTGTTGCTATTGTCACTCGTTCTGACTGGTGAAACTCTCAGATATGGATAGCCAGAAGTTTTACCTAATGAAAGGGAGCTTGGAGTTCCTCTATTTGACATAAAATTCACTGCGCTTGTAAGCAAGCCAGAATCTTCGTCAGCAGTTGTTCGTGTTTGGTCCTCATATGTTCCAAGCACTGACACACTGACATTTGCACCTTTCACCTGCTTTGAAAGATCGGTGATGCGCTCATCAGTGCTTGCCTTTCTGATATTCATAATATCAAAAAGATCAACAGACTTCTCAACTTGCAAGTCAGTATAAATTTGGAAGTTTCCACCCTCTGCACTTGCGCCTGCGATATCAAGAGTTAACTTATATTCATAAGTCAAGCCGAAAAGTTTGGATTTTTCACTTCCGTCATTAAAACTAAACTTGAAGTTTCCAAGAGTGAACGCTTTGTCAATATCTTCTGGTTCTGTGCTTCCAATGTTAAAATCTTTTAAAACTATTTCTGTTGCACTGCTGTCTGATGCCGTGTCAGGCTGTGCAGTTTCATCAGGCACTGTTGGAGTTGTTTCATTTGCATTTGGAGAAAGTTTTGTTTTTTCGCCAAACATGTCATAAGCCACTTCCACGCCATTGTATGTCAAAACAATTCTGCTTGTTTTTTGCATTACGCCAGAAGTTGAATAAATTTGATTTGTGAGGTCAATTTCGTCATGCCCTGTTGCTAAATCGCTGTTAATGCGATAAGTTCCGATATATTCACCAATTATTTCAGTTGCATTGTCAAGGACAATCGTTTTGCCCTGATCTTCCTCTTTAACAGAGAATTCAATTTTTGTGCTTTCAGTCACACTTGTCACTTTGCCGTCAGCATCAGTTGTCTTGCTTCCGAAAACTGCCATAAAGTCGCCTTGAATAGCTGAGCGAGAAAGTGTGAATTTCGCCATTCTGTTTTCTGCAAATATGTTGCCGTTGCCAGACATATTTTCAATGAAGAAAGTTTCGCTGACAACACCATCATTTATGCTTGTTGTGTTTGTTGCAGAGTTTACAACAAGTGAGAACGCATCGTCAACAAGCACAACTTGGTAATCAATCTCAAAGCCGTTGAATGTTATCTGGAAAGTGATTTTTGACTGAACATTGTTTGTTGTTTCGCGGAAGAATTCAAGTTTTTTGTTCAAATCTATTTCATTTTTGCCCTCTTCGTCTGTGACAAGATCGCTTCCTTGTCTAACTATCGCATTCACAATCGATGTGATTTTTATTGAGGTATTATTTGCATTTAATTTAACATTTTTGCTGTCAGCATTTGCAGTTTCATTATCTAAATTTGGAATTTGGTTGATTTGTGTGAGTGTAACACGAGGATTTTCAGCAAACACTGCCTTGCCAGCAAAGAAAGCTTTTGCATTAGCATAAGTTGCAGTTTCTGATTGAACTGGATTTTGCTCGTCCGCTGTTGGATTTTTCCAAACACTCGCTTCAATATATTCCTCAGTGAAGTCACCTTTTTCAGCACCAGTTGGATTTGGATACGCTGTTGTCACAAGTCCGTTGCACACAACTTTGACTCTAAATATCGTTCTGAAAACTTGTGGTTCGTCTTGTGAAAGCATATTTTTATAGATATATGTGTCAATAGTGAGTGTCACAGTTTGTCCGTCATTGCCGACTGGATTTGCAGTAAACTTAAAACCATCCCATACAGTTTTTCCTTCAATAACCGTTGAATCATCTGAGGAAACCATATATTTGGCTTTTTCGCCTTCGAGTAAAATGCCAGAGAAAGTCTCCAAAATTTTACTTTCAGTGCCTGCCAAAATTGTCATTCCTTTAATTTCAGCAGTGCTTTGCTCTGTGCCAACTGCACCACCTTCGGTGTTTTTGATGTTTGCCAAAACATTGATTGGAAGATTGAAGATAACTATATTGTCTTTGTCTTCGCCAATTTGGAGTGTGACTTTAAGCGAAACTTTATAGTCAGCTATGCTTGAATAGAAAGTCAAGTTTCCGTCAGCAGTTGCTGTAACTCTTGACTCACCAGTTGGGATTTCCACTGCTGTCACTTTCACGTTCTCATTAACAGCATTTCCGTCAACAGTTGAAATGAAATCTTTTATATCTTTGATTGAGCCAGCATTAGCTGACAATTCTTCTTTAAGCACAACAGTATGAGTTGACGCAATATTAAATTTCACTTCTCCGATAAGTCCATAAGATGTGTATAGCAGGCAAACTTTTTCTGATTGCTGGCTGACATATTTTGGCATTTTCATTGTGAGCGTGCCAGTCTTATCGTTATACACAAAGATCTTTTCATTCTGTTCTTCACCAGTCTTAACTTTTTCAGCAACAAACAAAAGATTATTGATAGGTTCATAGTGATTGTTTTCAACATTATTGAGTGTGACTTTGATTGAGAATGTTCTGTCAACCGAGTAGCCATCTGTCAATTTCACATTTTTAGCAATCTCAAAGTCGTTTCCATTTTTTACATATATTGCAGTGTTTTCATTGAACACATATTGACCATTTTCATTGACTGAATAGTTTGTGATTGGTTCAACTTTTTCTGCATCATCAGCTTTATCAGCATCGTCAACTTTGAGATATCTTCCACTCTCAAATTCAACAAATCCGTCTTCATTGATGTTTGAAATTTCTGTCACAAAACTTGCGGTTGTGTCGGTGATTGCAGTGCCAGTTGAGTCATAGACTTGCTTATCAGTCCATCTATAATATGATGTGTCTTTTTTCGATAAGAAATAGTCTTGTTGAGCATCAGCGCCGTTAAGGGTGGCGCCCTCTATTTTTATATAATTCTTTTCACTGTTAACATTTTCTTCATCAAAAACGAAGTCGCCCGCAGTGGCTTTGATATTAACCTCCGCATTGTTGCCATTTATGGTCATATCAATTTTTCCGCTTTCCGCATCTGGATATGTCACAGCATATTGAGTTTTTGAGTTGATAACGATATTATATTCCGCCTCTCCTCCAACGATTGAAAGTCCATTGTTATTGTTGCCAACATCATAAATTCTCTTGATTGTGATATTGATTTCTTTTTGAGTTCTGATGCCTTCAACTCTCAAAACTGAACTTGAATCTATATAAACTCTATCAATAACATCTTCCCAGTTTTCACCTTCAATGTTGACAATAAATTCATGTCTATATTTGATACCTTCAATTTTGTTTCCGGCTATATCTGAAACTGAGAATCTATATTCGCCATTATGCAAAGTTTCCTCTTTGAATTGTGCATCAAGAGCAACCTCTAAGTTGTTGTTCTCATCAGCAGTGAAATATTCTATCACACCATCGAAAGCATACTTGGTTTTTTCAACAATCACATCAGGCTTAACTTTCAAGCGATAGAAAAGCTCAATCGGATTACCTGAATGACTGATAGTAAACTTAATCACAACGAATTGTTCGCCTTGATTTTTTTCAAGATGGTTGAGAAGTATTGTTCCGCTATTGTTATCAATGTAATTTACAAGTTCCTCACCTTCAACAACTGAAAGACTGCGCGAAACACTGCTGAAAAGTTCATCATTGAATATAAAACCTTGTTTTGCAATTTTTGCATTGTTATCTGACCAAACAATCTGAACTTCTCTGCCTGCGCTAACCTCTTCATATATTTCATTTTCTTCGAGGCCTTCCTTATCCATGAGCGCATATTTAAGGTTATCTGAGTTAACTTTTTCTGCAACTGTTGAATTTGAATATCTGACAAACTCTTTATTAGCGTTCACACGAGATACAATCATTGGCATAACAACGCTCGCAACTTCCGTGCCTGCACGATTGCTCACTTTAAATATCATGTATGAGCTTTGGTTATCAAGACCATATAGTGCATTCGTCACTTGGTTATTGTTTATCGCCAAAAACTTATTTTCATAAATGCTA
>CAOJNR010000056.1 GCA_948439925.1 uncultured Clostridia bacterium | reverse complement strand
CCGCCATGGAGCACACCAAAGCGGCCCGCTCATCCTCTCCCCGGGCAAAGGCGGCATAATCAGGCTGGCCGTTCCAGCCGGGCAGGAACTTAAAGGTAAAACCGCCGCTGACCACCAGGGTATCCTGCTCCGCCGCCAGCAGAGCGGCCGCGTTTCCCCACTTTTCACCGATACAGCTCAGCTCATTGCAGGCTACCACGGTCCCCTGTTCGTCAATGACGCCTACAGCACGGTCACAGCAATCCTTCATTTGTAGAACTACGCTTTGGAAGATCCGGCTGAACATTACGTTGTCTCCTTTCTCCGCGGCACAGCTCCGCACCCGCCGCCTTCTCTGATTTCATGGCCTAACATGGTACATTATACCGGGTTCTATTGCTAATTTCAATAGTTTTTGAAAAGAAAAAAGAAAAATGTCTTGAAAGGGAGATTTCTATGTGATATAATATTTGCATGGAATGGAAAAATAACTATTCAAAAGAAAAATATTATCAAGTTTTAACAAAAGGATTACTGAAAGAAGAAAGTCATAAAAGGTTTGCAGAGCGTGAATTTTTTAAAGAGAAAAAGGCAGACCTTACTTTGTCTATGGGGCAGAATATTAAAAAAGTATACAGCGAACTGAGCGATTGGGAGAAACTTTTTGTTGCAAATTTCTATGAACAAGGTCAAATTCCAAAAGGAGAAGAAAGATATAAGAAAGTTAGGGAAGATATAGAGCAAGAGCTTGATAGACTTTATGCTCTTGCAGATGAAATTGAGTATTTTAAAATAGACATAGATGATAATCAATACCTTGACAGATATTTTGAAGGTGAACTTAAAGCTTTGGAGGCAAGAGGGAAAAAGCAATCTGCTGAATATTATCGTAATTACGAGAGTGAAGCCAAAGATTATATTGCAAAACAATTTGAAGAGATGCAGCAGGCAGAATATAAGCACATTGTTGACTTTATCAGATCGACATCTTATGAGCCAGCTTTCAAAGCACTTATGCTTAGAGAAACGCTTTCGAAAGTTTATCGCACAGTTAAAAATGGTAACGAGTATAAAAAGATTGTTGAAAATCGAATGCTTCATAAAACTATTGAAAGTCACATGACCCTTAACAGTGATGTTTTAGAAGTTATATATAATGGAACAAAAGATTATAGCAATTTTGCAAATCTCTATTTTGCAGGTCTTGAAAAATCTAACAAAAGGACAGCAGAGAAAAACACAGTTAATATTGAGGGGCTTAATACATTTGGTAAAGGCATTTGGCTTAAATTTGAAGGTAAGAAATCAAATAAAGCAGAATATATGCAAAATGCAAAAAAACTTGCTGCACTTGTGAAAAATACTCCATGGTGCACAAGTCATCTTGCCTCTTCTCAACTTAAGCAAGGCGACTTTTATGTGTTTGTTGATAATGGCAATAATCCACACATTGCAGTCAAAATGTCAGGAAACACTGTTGATGAATTGAGAGGAATAAGAAAAGGGCAAGAACTTGAAGAAGAATATCGTGAGATAGCAATGGAATTTCTTAAAAAGAATAAAAGTGTCAGAGACGGCAAAAGGTGGCTAAAAAAAGAAGAGTGGAACAAACGTCTTATTATGTGGAATAAAAAGATCGAAGAATCTGCTTTGAAACAAGAAGATGTTGAACTGATTATGAATGATATTTTTGATAAGTCATGTGAATATAAATCACATATACAAAATTCAAATCTTATAAGTTTAAAAGAGAATCTTCAAAAAGTTTCAAAAATGATCGCAATTTATTTTAACTGTGCTGAAGAGCAGATTGCATTCGGTAATGTTTCATTTAAAGCTCAAGATAGATGTCCGTATATATGTTGTTTAGGAAGTGTTATTTTTAAAAAAGGTGGAACTCCTGATTTTGGAAATCTTAAATATGTTGCAGATGACTTAATATTTTCTAAAAATTGTCGACGTAAAAAGAAACCTTATCATGAATTTAGAAAACTTGAATGTGGCGGATATGAACGCTTGCCAGAATATCTTAAAGAAGATACAAGTGAAAATAATCAAAATAAAAATAATATACAAGACAAAGAAAAAGACCTATAAATCTAGGTCTTTTTTTTCGTTATTCTTCACTTGTTGGATTTTCGGTTGTTTCAGAGGTTTGGTTTTCTGAAATGTTTTCAGTTGCGTTTTCACTGTCTTCAAAGTTTTCCTCTTCCTCCGCTTTTTCTGCAAGGGCAACGCTGACAATTTTTGCGTCGTCTTTAAGTTTCATAACTTTAACGCCTTGGCTGACGCGTGAAAGACTGCTGATTTGGTCAACTGGTGTTCTGATGATAACACCGTTATCGGCAATGAGTAAGATGTCATTATCTTCAAATGATTGTTTGAGTGCAACGAGTGCGCCAGTCTTGTCATTGAATACGCCTGCTTTGACGCCCATTCCGCCACGGCCTTGCAAGCGGTATTCTTCAACATTAGAGCGTTTGCCATAGCCTTTTTCAGAGATTGTCACAATTTGGCTGTTTTCTTTGACAACGCACATGTCAACGATATAGTCGTCATCTGATATCTTCATAGAGCGAACGCCTTGGCTTGAACGTCCAACTTCACGAACATCTTCCTCAGCGAAACGAATACATTTTCCGCTGTGAGATGCCACAAGGATATCATCTTTTCCGCTTGAAACTTCAACTCCGATAAGTTCGTCGCCTTCAAGCAGTCTGATTGCGATTTTGCCCACTTTTCTGATAAGGACAAATTCTGAAAGTGGTGTCTTTTTGATAAGGCCTTTCTTGGTCGCCATGATAAGATTGCCTTTGTCATCTTCATGTCTGGCAATGATTGTGGTAACCTTTTCCTCAGGTGAGAGTTGAAGAAGGTTGATAATCGCTCTTCCTTTTGCCGTTCTTTGCGCTTCTGGCACTTCATATGCTTTAATGCAGTAAACCTTGCCAAAGTTTGTGAAGAAGAGAAGGTCGTCATGAGTGCAAGTCACGAACATGTTTTTAACATAATCTTCCTCCTTGGTCTTGTGTGCTGTCACGCCCACGCCACCGCGGTTTTGTGCTTTGTATTCCTTGGTTGACATGCGTTTAATGTAACCTTGACTTGTCATAGAGATGACAACATCTTCTTTTTCAATAAGGTCAGCAATATCAATTCCGCCACCGTCAAGAGAAATTTCTGATTTTCTTGCGTCGCCATAGGCTTGTTTGATTTCTTCAAAGTTGTCGCGCAAAATTTGAAGAACGCGCTCAGGGCGGGCAATGATGTCTTTATAGTCAGCAATCATTTCTTCAAGATTTTTGAGCTCTTCGTTAAGTTTTTCAACTTCCAAACTTGTAAGTTTTGAAAGCCTCATATCCAGAATTGCATTTGCTTGAATTTCGTCAAGTTCAAAGTTTTGAGTAAGTTTTGAAATGGCGTCTTGTCTGTCGTCTGCTGATTTGATAATTTTGATAACTTCGTCAATGTTTGCCAGTGCGATAACAAGTCCGCGAACAATGTGTTCACGCTCTTCGGCTTTTGCAAGATTGTATTTCGTTCGTCTTAAAAGAACTTCTTTCTGGTGTTCGAGATAGAAGTAAAGCATCTCTTTGAGGTTCAATATTCTTGGCTGGTTTTCAACAAGTGCAAGGAAGATGATTCCTGAACCTTTTTGAAGTTGAGTGTGTTTGTAAAGTGAATTTAGCACAACTTGTGCATTGAAATCTTTTTTAACTTCAACCACAACACGCATACCTTGTCGGTCAGATTCTTCTTTAATATCACTGATTCCTTCAAGACGTTTGTTTTTGACAAGGTCTGCCATTTGGATGATGAATTGCGCTTTGTTGACTTGATAAGGAAGTTCTGTGATAACAATTCTGCTTCTTCCATTTGGCATTTCCTCAATATCAGTTTTACCGCGAACGATAATTCCGCCACGACCTGTCTTATAGGCGTGCTTAATCGCCGTTCTGCCCATGATGATACCACCAGTTGGGAAGTCAGGTGCTGGAATAATTTTGATAAGTTCGTCAATGTCAATATCAGGATTGTCTATCATGGCTTGTAAGCCGTTTAAAACCTCGGTAAGATTGTGAGGCGGTATATTTGTCGCCATACCAACAGCAATGCCGTCTGAGCCGTTTACAAGGAGGTTTGGAATCTTTGCTGGAAGAACAACAGGTTGAACTTCGGTATTATCGAAGTTTGGAATGAAGTCAACGGTTTCCTTGTCGATATCTTCAAGCATAAGTCCTGCAATTTTAGATAGGCGTGCCTCAGTGTAACGCATAGCAGCAGGTGGGTCACCGTCAACAGAGCCGAAGTTTCCTTGACCGTCAACGAGAGGGTAGCGAATAGAGAAATCTTGTGCAAGCCTAACCATTGCGTCGTAAACAGAGCTGTCGCCGTGTGGGTGGTATTTACCCATAACATCACCGACAATACGAGCACATTTCTTGGTTGGCTTATCGAAAAAGTTATTCATTTCGCCCATTGCATAAAGAATGCGTCTGTGAACAGGTTTAAGTCCGTCACGCACATCAGGAATGGCACGCGAAACATTGACAGCCATTGCGTAAGAAATAAACGATTTCTTCAAGTTGTCAACAGTGTCACATTTTTCAATTTTTGTTTCTTTAAAAAGCTCTTCAAGTGGCTTTTTACTATCAAATTTACTCATTTTCTTCTCCTTGCTCTATCAGTTTTCATGATAGATAATTTCTTTCCCATGCGCTTTGGCATAGTCAATTTCTTTTTTAACGCTTTCGCCAATGTATCCGCCAACATTCACAACGTAAATTGCATCTGATATGTCGATTTTTTTGTAGTGCAAACGCGCCAGTTTGGCTAATTCCTCTTCATTTAGCTTTTCAAACCCATAAACGCACTGCAAAACACAAAAATCTTTCATTTCAAGTTCTCTGGAAATTGCAATCATTTCCTTTTCAAAGCGCATGCTTCCGCAGATGGTTACAACTTTCATTTTTTCTTTTCCTTTATCAGATTTCTTATTTCTGAAAACTATTGCACATGTGAGGATTATCACGCAGAATAACAATTCCATTGATGTTTCAAATATCAACATGAATGTGCCTGTGCAAAGAATTGCATACAGGGTGTAAGCCAACGAACTGACCACCCATAGAATCCACGACCATACACTCAAATCTTCGCCTTTCTTTGTTTTTAAACATTTAACAATTTGAGGAAAGTATGAAAAGAAGGTGCAGATTGAAACGATTGCAAGAAGTACATTTCCAAGTATCTCCATTTTTTCTCCTATTTTTTGTTCTTTTCGATGAAGTCATTAACGCGCTTGTCTACGCGCTTGATTTTATAGTCCATAACTTCTTCAACGGCTTTATCACCAAAGAAACGTTTAACTTGACTTGCGCAGATGAGAACATCGGCTGTTTCTTCAATAATGTTCTTTTTGATTTCTTCAATCTCGGCGTCAAGTTCAGGAGTTTGTTCGCCAGTTTTATGACGCATATATTTGCAAAGTTCTTTTGTCAACTCGCTCATCTCTTCAATGCACATACGCATTTGATTTTCTTTGCCCCAAGTGTTTGCCAGTTTATCAAACACTTCATGATAATATTCTTTATCTAACATGATTTCTCCTTTGTGTTTTCGTTTGCTATAACTTTTAATAACTTCTCTTTTAAGCGATCTTTGTTTGCTTTAACTTTAAAGTCGTTTTCAAAACCAAGTTCATCTATTTCAATACCGAGATTGATTTCAAGCCAGCCTGCCACAAGAAACCGATGGCAAAATTCGGTTGGCTTTTCAAAACATAAGAGGACTGCATTATCGCAAAGAAAATTAAAAATTTCGGCAGGGTCAAGAGGTTTTAAAACTTTGTTGTAAAATTTTTCTATATAGTCGTCTTGATTTTCTTCTTTAAGTCTTTTGTATTCGTTTTGCGAAATGTAATCTTTCATTTCCTCAATTTCATTCTCTCTTGCTTTCCAACTTTTAAAGAATGAATAGGGGGAAAGTTTCCTTTCAGCTCGACCTTGAAAGCCAACAAGTTTGCCTTCATCGCCAGAAATTGCGATTGGAAGATATTTTGTTGTGTCAATATTTTTTAATTTTGCATAATAGGATGTTTTCATTTTTTCTCCATTCAGAACGATATTTCGTCTAAGTAGGTTAAATCATAGGAGTTCTTTTGACCGTTTAAAAAGCGGATAATCCGCACGGCATAAATGCGTCAAAATAATTTTAATCGAAGTATTTATTATGTCCGTCCGGAAAGTGCTTTTCGACTGAATTATATCAATCGAAGCATTTTTATGTTTCGTCCAAGATGTGCATAATACACTTAGACGTCAAGGTCGGTAACGAGAGTTGCGTTTGCTTCAATGAATTGACGACGCAGGTTAGGGTCTTCGCCCATAAGGTCATTGAACATCTTTTCAGCCTCAACTGCATCGTCCATTGTCAACTGAATGAGTATGCGGTGCTCAGGGTTCATGGTTGTTTCCCAAAGTTGTTCAGCATTCATTTCACCAAGACCTTTGTAACGCTGTTGTGCACAGCCCTTTCGTCCGTTTTCATTATACCATGTTTCAAGTTCTTCATCTGAATAGAAGTAATAGTCCTCTTTGTTCTTTGTCACCTTGTAAAGAGGTGGTTTTGCAGCGTAAACATGTCCGTGTTCAAGAAGAGGTTTCATAAAACGATAGAAAAATGTGAGAAGAAGGATTCTGATATGCGCACCGTCCACATCGGCATCGGTCATGCATATGATTTTGTCATAGCGAAGTTTGTCTTCGTTAAACTCGCTTCCAATTCCAGTTCCAAATGCAGTTATCATACTTTTGATTTCGGCGTTTTCAAGCACGCGGTTGAGTCTTGCTTTTTCAACGTTCAAAATCTTACCTCTAAGTGGCAATATCGCTTGGAATCGTCTGTCACGTCCTGTCTTGGCAGTTCCACCAGCGGAATCTCCTTCGACTAT
>CAOJNR010000055.1 GCA_948439925.1 uncultured Clostridia bacterium | reverse complement strand
GAGTGGTTTTCCAATAGGAACTTATAACTATATTCATGGTGGAGATGCAAGTGGCTTAATTAAAGGTTGTTATGTCCGAGCAGTCCTTGCAAGCAGTGTTGAAAGCAGTGCATTATCTGTTTATGAATATGCTTATGGCACGGCTGAGGATTTCAATACTGGTTTCAGATATGTGGCTGGTATGAACAATAATTTCCCAATGCAAGTTGAATTGTTCCCATACGCTCAGCAAATGCCAGAGCAAAGTGATGTGCTTTCGGTTGGACTTGATAGGTTTAAAATCGTTGAATATTAATTTAAAGAGGTTTAGTTAAAGCTAACCTCTTTTTTCTATGTTTTTCACATAACAACCTCGCACAGCAATCACACTTGCAATCGCCTATTTTATCAAACGCAAAAAACTCTGGCAGAATATTGAGAAATAAGAAAACATTCACTCTGTTTGTGCTATTCTTGCGTTTCAAAAAAAGAAAGCAATTCGCTTTCTTTTTTTATAACTTTTCAAAGTTCTATAAAATTTATTTAAAATTTCAAGTTGTAGCCAATTCATCTAAACAAATCATAAAAGTCCATATCAAAAACTTCAAGCATTTTCAAAATGACTGAAACTTTTGGTTCTGCCTTTCCGTTTATCCATAAAGAGATTGAAGATTGATCGCAATCCAAAAGTTTAGCAAGCTCTCTTTGAGTCATTTTGCTATCTTCAACTTTTTCTTTTAAATTTTTTCTAAAATTCTCCATAGGATCTTTCATATTTTTATATTATGCCATAAATACAAATAAAAAAATATTGTGATGAATTTATTCATCAAGTTAAAATTAGTTGACTTAATTTTTCATAAATGATAAATTATTCTTGCACAAGGTCGTCTAATGTGCAGTTGAATAATTTAGTGAGTTTATATAAATTGATTAATGAAGGTTCAGAATTTTTTGTTATCCAACGTAAAACAGTGGTGCTTGAACACCCAAGTTCACGAGATAAAGATAAGCAATTATAATTCTTTTCACTCATGAAAAATTGCAAGTTTGTTCTAAAATTCTTTTTTATCGTTTCTTCATTCATAAAATATATTTTAGTTCAAACTTTATATTTTATCACTGATTATGCGTAAACGCACAATTTTGGAGGCAAAAAAATGAAAATGTTAAACATTGAACTGATACAAAAGAGAGTTGAAAGTTTGGGGTTTACATATAAGGAACTTGCAAAAGAGATGAAAATGACACTTGCTGAACTGAGAAAATTGTTTAAAGAGAATGACTTTATTTCTTTTCAGCAAGCATTTGACCTCGCATATTTCTTGAAAATAAAGCCAAGTGAATTGTCCATTTATTATGATCGGCTTTATTTGACTCCAATGTGATTTTGCTTTAAACACAAAAGATAAGGGGAGGCACTGTGGAACTTCTGGATATTGAATTTATACAAATGAGGATACATAATTTCTCCATATCGACTGAAAGCTTAGCAACACAAATGATGATGCCAGTGGAAGAGCTGGAAGAATTGCTCAACCCTGTGAGTGAAATAACCCTATGGCAAGCGTTCAAACTTGGCTATCTTCTCAAAGTCGAGCCAAGCCAACTGCTTGTTCATGGTGAAAGATTGTTCAATTTGCCAGATTGATTTTTGCCTCAAATTCCTCTTTCGTTTTTTCAAATCAAATGTAATATCTAAAAAAATGTGAGTAAACTTTTGACCTTGTGCCTCACATTTTTTGTTTTTAATAAAGTGTTTAAAATAAATATATTTTTAGAATAGGTATTTAGAAAAAAGCGCATAATGCGCACACATGACCGAAATAAATATAATTTTAGAATAAGTATTTAGAAATTAAGCGCATAATGCGCATAAAATGTGTCTAAGACACATGCCTGACCAAGCATGACTTATATTTTGAAAAAATTTTAGACAAAAAGTGCATAATGCACTTGCAAGTTTGGGAATAATGTGGTAAAATGATTTAGTTAAAAAGGAAGAAAGAAATGACAAACGAAAAAATCAGAAATATTGCAATTATTGCCCATGTTGACCATGGTAAAACAAGCCTCGTTGACGCACTCCTCAAACAAGGTAGCGTTTTCCGCGATAACCAAGCGGTCGAAGATAGAGTTATGGATAGCAACGCTATCGAAAGAGAAAGAGGCATCACTATCCTTTCAAAAAACTGCTCGTGCATGTATAACGGCGTGAAAATCAACGTTGTCGACACACCAGGTCACGCTGACTTCGGTGGTGAGGTTGAACGTGTGCTCAAAATGGTTGACGGCGTTCTTCTTGTTGTTGATGCCTATGAAGGCCCAATGCCTCAAACTCGCTTTGTGCTTGAAAGAGCGCTTGGACTTGGCCTTAAAGTTGTGGTTGTTGTCAACAAGATTGATAGACCAGACGCGCGTATAAGCGAAGTTATTGACGAAGTTCTCGAACTTTTCCTTGATCTTGATGCTGATGAAGAGCAACTCAACTCTCCATTCGTTTTTGCGTCTGCAAGAAACGGTATTGCATCAACTGATAAAAACACAGTTGGCACTGATATGAGCCCACTTTTTGAAACTATCCTTGCACATATTCCAGCACCACAAGGTGACGATAACGGCAAAGCACAAGTGCTTGTGTCATCGGCTGAACATAATGAATATGTCGGCAAACTTGCAGTTGGAAAAATCAACCGCGGAACACTTAAAGTTGGTCAAAGCGTAACTCTTTGCAACTTCCACGACGATAACAAAAAGGTTCGCTCAAAGATTGTGAGCTTGTTTGTTTTTGAAGGGCTTAAAAAAGTTCCTGTTGAAAGTGCAACTGTTGGAGAAATTGTCTGCATTGCAGGTCTTGAAAATGTCAATATCGGCGACACAATTTGCGACGCTGAGCAGGTTGAGCCAATCGAATTTGTTAAAATTGCTGAGCCTTCTGTTGAAATGACTTTCATGGTAAATGACAGTCCATTCGCTGGCAAGGAAGGCAAGTTTGTGACTTCTCGTCACATTCGTGAAAGACTCTATAAAGAAGCGGTCAAAGACCTTTCGCTTAAAGTTAGTGACGGCGAAACTGCTGAAAAGTTTAAGGTTTGCGGACGAGGCGAAATGCACCTTTCAATCCTTATTGAAAACATGAGAAGAGATGGCTATGAATTCCAAGTGAGCATGCCAAAAGTTCTCATCAAAGAAATCGACGGCAAAAAATGTGAGCCTATCGACAGACTTTTCCTTGACGTTCCTGAAAATTGCACAGGTGTTGTTATGCAAAAAATGGGTGTTCGTAAAGGCGAACTTCTTGGAATGACTCCTCATGGAAGCCGTATGAAAATGGAATTTTTGATTCCATCACGTGGTCTTTTCGGTTTCAAAAGTGAACTTCTCACTGACACAAAAGGCGAAGGCGTTATAAACTCAGTTTTTGAAGAATATCAGCCATGGAAGGGCGAAATCAATCGCCGTGAATATGGCTCACTTATCGCACACGAAAGTGGAGAGTCAATCGTTTATGGTCTTTTCAATGCGCAGGAGCGTGGTGACCTCTTTATCGGTGCTGGCGTGCCAGTCTATGCTGGAATGGTTGTGGGACAAAATCCAAAAGGTGATGACATTGTTGTCAATGTCTGCAAAAGAAAGCACCTGTCAAACTGCCGTTCATCTGGTGCTGACGAGGCACTCAGACTCACACCTCCAAAAAGGATGAGCCTTGAAGACGCAATCGAATTCCTCGCCGACGACGAAATTTTGGAAGTGACACCAAAGAGTATGCGTATCAGAAAGATTATCCTCGACCACAATATGCGAATTCGCGAGCGCGGAAAAATTATGAGAGGAGAAATTTAATTTGAACCCAAAACAGAGCAGAGATTTAAGAAAGAATTACAAAAGACTTATGATATTTTTGATATCTTTCTTTGTCTTTGCTCTTATTATTTGTTATCTTCTTATGCGAACGGGCATTTCGCCGATTTTGAATGGATTTATCATAATTGTTCTTGCTTGCATTTTCTACTTGTTATTTTTGTTTATTTGTGCTAAAATTGATAAAAGAAAGGAAGAACGCATGAAAGATGAGGCAACCAAAGACCCTTTCACAAAGCACTAAGTGCTTTTAGCAGGTTTAAAAATATAATCAATGTAATGCCTGACCGAAAGAAGCAAGTTTCTGAATAAAAATCTTAGACAAAAAGCGCATAATGCACTGACCGAATGAGGTTTGTTTAGGAATAAGGATTATAGACAAAAAGCGCATAATGCGCATGGAGGTTAAAATATGAGCGAATTTAAAATTATGCCACATAACTTGGAAGCTGAGCAGGCACTGCTCGGCTGTGTTTTGATAGACGTTCAAATCCAAGCAGATATCCTCGCTCTTATTGACCCAGTTGATTTCTATTCTGAATCTCATCAAAATATCTTCAAAGCAATGCAAGCTGTCTATCAAAAAAACATTCCTGTTGATTTTGTCACTCTCGCTGATAATCTTGAAAAAAGTGGCAGTCTTGAAAAAGTCGGTGGACTTGAATACATAACAATCCTTTCAAACTCAGTTCCTTCGGCTGTCAACTATAAATTCTATCTCGATATTGTTAAAGCCGACTCAATCAAAAGAAAACTTATTAGAAGCGGACAGGAAATTATCGAAAAAGCATATTCAGCGGAAGATAAACAAGAAGTTTTGAACTTTGCTGAAAAGTCAGTGTTTGATATTGCTGATAAACAAGGTTCTTCTTCACTCGAACATGTCGGAAAACCAGGTGGGGCAATCAAGCAAGTTATAGATAAGTTTGACACAATCGCAAATGATCCAACTTCGCTTAGAGGTATTCCAACAGGTTTTAAAGAGTATGACGCAATGACAAATGGCTTGCAAAACAGTGACCTTGTGCTTCTTGCTGCCAGACCAGGTATTGGTAAAACTTCTTTTGCAATGAACATCATTGTCAACGCCGCAGTTAAGCAAGGTAAAAAATGTGCGGTTTTCTCACTTGAAATGTCAAGGGCTCAGCTTATGCAAAGGTCAATCTGCTCACTTGCAAAAGTCAGCATGGCAAAGGCACTTAACGGAACAATGGGACCAGATGAATGGAATCGCATTTGGTCGGCAACAAAACAACTTGAACAAAGCTCAATCTATATTGACGACTCGTCAATGACAACTCCATCTTCACTTATTTCAAAGTGCCGTCAGCTTAAAGCTAAGGAAGGGCTTGATATAATCATGGTTGACTATATTCAACTTATGTCCTCAGGCAAGTCAAGAGTTGAAAGCAGACAAAACGAAGTTTCAGAAATTTCAAGAAACCTCAAAATCGCAGCAAAAGAGCTCAACGTTCCAGTCATTGCACTCAGTCAGCTTTCTCGTTCAGTTGAACAGCGCCAAGGCGACCATAGACCAGTTCCATCAGACCTCCGTGACTCTGGTGCGATTGAGCAGGACGCAGATATTATCTTGTTCTTATACAATCCTGAAAAATATAATGACGTTCCACAAGAGGATGAGCCTGGAACCATTGAACTTATCGTTTCTAAACACAGAAATGGTCGAACAGGAACGGTTAAACTTCGCTGGATAGGTGAATACACCACATTTGTTAACCTTGATGAACGTGTCAATGTCCGTGAAACACAAAAAGTTCAAACAAAGGATATGACAGAAACACCAGTTGAGAAAATTGACAATGATGTTTTTGGCGATGATGAATAGGAGGGGAAATGACAGAAAGAAAATTATTTAACAAAAAATGGCTGATTGCGCTTTCAATCTTGGTGCTTATTGCCATCACTGTGACAATGGTCATTGTCTTCTTGCCTAAAAAGACAAGCCGAGCAGTTGAAAAAGTTTACGAAAACGAAAGCACAATGTTTCTTCAATCAGAGAATGAAAAAATTTTATATAATTCATTTGTTGATAAATTGGAAGTTGTTTCTTCTTATCAAAGCGAGGCGAAGTTTGCAAGGACTCTTTCTGAAACAATGCATGATGTTGTTGTCTTCTATAACGCAAGTCTTGTCTATTGCGAAAGCAATGGCACTTTCCAAGATAACTATGGTAAGATCGTAAGCGGTATTGACAGGGCAAATGAAAGCAAAGTTCGCATGAATAATATGCTGAGTGAAATTCAGGAAAAAATTGAAGCTGGCTCACTGAGTAACCTCAGCACAGCTTGGCGTGACTACCGCAAAGAGTTTGTGGTTTATGTGACTGAATACTCAAATGCTATCGAAGGCATGAGCGCTGTTTACAAAGACTGCTTGCCAAAAGGCGTTAGACAAAACCAGTTCACTTATGATGTTCTTGACAGTGTTAATTTCTTCCTTGACTATATCATTGAGGATTATAGTTATATGGTCAATGTTGACGTTCGTGACAACTCAACAACAAGCACATTTGCTGGCGGTGTTAAGGTGAACAAACTTGAAAACTTTGTGAATGTTTATTTAAACAACAAACAGACAATTTCATCAGTTGAATATTCTTCATCTTTGCAGGATTATATGACAAAAATCAAAGAATTTAAAAATCTCTACAAGGCAAGCCTTGGTGATGTTATAAAAAGCATTAAGGCAGACTATGGCTTTACAGGCATATCGCAAGACACGCAAGGCCTTCTCGCCACAGTGAAAACTTTTCTTAATGGAGGTTGCAAAGCATGAAAAAGATTTTTAAAATTGCAATGGCGGGAATTGTGATTTGTTCTGGTATGGCAATGTTTGCCTGCGGAGAATCAGCGCCAGATAAAAACTCATTTGAAAAAATGGACGCACTTGTTCAACAAATGAAAGAAAACAGCTCAAATGATGCTGAAAACAAAAAGATGTTTACATCTGGAAATGTTTATAATTTAGAATCAGACTACATCCTTTCATCTTTTAATCTTATGGAAGATGAATCATATCAACCTCTTTTTGCTCTTCCTATGAACTATATTTCATCTCACTATCAAGTTTTAAAGGATATTGAGGCAAAAAAAGATCTCACAAATGATGACAAAAATGCAATCAATGCGCTAAAAACAAATATTGATGCAATGCAAACTGAGTATAACAAACTTTCATTACAATATGAAAGACTCAAAACTTTTGCAAACACTGCTGGGCATGAGATAATATATCAAGGCGAGCTTCAAGAATTTCGCTA
>CAOJNR010000054.1 GCA_948439925.1 uncultured Clostridia bacterium | reverse complement strand
TTTAAATGACAGATTCCCTGAATTTAAGGAAGAATTCCTGTCACATTACGACATTTCAAAATCCAAATTTTAAGGTCACTTAGTGACTTTTTTACTCACTTTCAAACTTAACTATGTTTACTCAAAAAAGCATACGTATTTGTATGCTTTTTTTTGTTCAAGCTTGCATATCTGAATTATTTTTAAATTTATACTCTGAAATGAGTTCAAAAATAGTTTTAATTTGCATTTTCCTATTATTTATATATAAAATATAATCTTAATATATAACTCTAAAATCGTTTGACTTAGAATTTGAAAATGGTGTATAATTGCAGTAGAAGGTTTTTGAAACTTTCTATTAAAAGGGGAAATTTATGAGCAGTATAAGCACACTATGCAATGCTGCTGTAAATGCTGGGGTGATAAGTGGCATTATTGCGCTTCTTGTTGGCGCTGTTGCCGGAATACTTATTTTCAAACTTGTCATCAATAAAAAAATCGACAAAAGCAAGTCAAATGCTGTTAAGATTATTGAAGAAGCATATGCAGAAGCAAAAAGCATAAAAAAAGAATCTTTGCTTGAAGCCAAAGATGACGCACAAAAGATTCGCGATGAAGCCAATGTGGAAGCCAAAGAGCGCCGTGCGGAAATTTTGAAACAGGAAGAACGTCTTGACCAACGTGAAGAATATGTTTCAAAAAAAGAATCTTCTCTTGACGTAAAGATTGAGCAATTCGAGAAAGACAAAGACAAACTTGAAGAAGAAAAAGTTAAACTTGAAAAAGGTCTTGAAGAGCAAAAGAAAATCAAAGAGGACATGATTAAAGAGCTTGAAAAAATTTCAGGCCTCACAAAGAAACAAGCAAAAGACATTTTAATTGAAAATGTCACAGAGGAAGCCAAGAAGGATGCCGGCATTTTGGTTAAAAACATTGAAGACGAAGCTCGCGAAAATGCTGAAAAGAATGCAAAAGAAATCGTGATGGGAGCTATCCAAAAATGTGCAACTGAGATTTCATCTGAAATGACCATAACCTCAGTGCCACTTCCAAATGATGAAATGAAGGGAAGAATTATTGGACGTGAAGGACGAAACATTCGTTCGATTGAAAGCGTTACAGGTGTTGAACTTATCGTTGATGACACACCAGAAACAATAACTATTTCAAGCTTTGATCCTATCAGACGCGAGATTGCAAGGCTCGCTCTTGAAAAACTTATCGTTGATGGACGAATTCATCCAGCAAGAGTTGAAGAGGTTGTTGAAAAAGCGACAAAAGAAGTTGAGAGAACAACAAAAGAGGCAGGCGAAGACGCTTGCAACAAAGTCGGAATTTTCAACCTCAACACCGAACTTGTTAAGGTTATGGGCAGACTTAAATATAGAACAAGTTATGGTCAAAACTGCTTAACTCATAGCATCGAAACATCTATCATTGCAGGACTTATTGCAACTGAGATTGGAGCAAATGTTGCAGTTGCAAAGCGTGGCGGATTCTTGCACGATATCGGAAAAGCGCTTGACCACGAAATTGAAGGGACTCACGTTTCTATCGGTGTTGACCTTGCAAAGAAATACAAGGAAAGCCCAGAAGTTATTCACTGTATCGAAGCTCACCATGGCAATGTGCCATTTGGAAGCATTGAAGCCATTATCGTTCAAGTGGCTGACGCAATTTCAAGCACAAGACCAGGAGCGAGAAGAGAAAGCTTTGAGAACTATATTAAGCGCTTACAACAACTTGAAGAAATTGCAAACAGTTTCAAAGGCGTTGAAAAATCTTTCGCTATTCAAGCGGGCAGAGAAGTGCGCATAATTGTTAAACCAGAAGAGATATCAGATAACGAGGCAATGTTCATGGCAAAAGATATCGCCAAGAAGATTGAAAATGAAATGCAATATCCTGGACAGATTAAGGTTAATGTCATTCGTGAATCGAGGTTCACTGACACAGCCAAGTAGCGCGGAGCATTTGTCGCAAGCCATATTGGCGTGCGACAAACAAAACCACCCATGCCGAAAACGGCAGGGTGGTTTTTGCATGCCACGGCGCTTACGCTTCTCGCCACAAGCGCCACGGCATGCGCTCCGCGCGGTCTGCAAAAAAATATCACCTCTACTACTTTCAAACTTAAAGACAATATTCAAAAAAAATTTTGACAATTTTTGCATATTTGAAAATCTAGCCGAATAACATTAAAACATGAAAACGATATTAGATTTTTTTGCAAACAATTTTGAAACATGTGTATGGCTTGCAGTCATACTCGTCGCACTCATTCCAACTCTGGAAAGTAAGATCGCGATTCCTTTCGCAATGAGTTCACTCGTTTGGGGAAACAGCGCACTTCCAGCTTGGCAAGCTTTCCTATTCGCATTTTTAGGCTCAATGCTCCCAGCATATTTCGCTCTGCTTCTCGGCAGACTTTTCAGAAAACATACCACAGGTTTTGTTTCTGAAAAACTTAAAAAGCGCTATAAAAACAAAAGCATTATGCTTGAAAAGCAAAACTCTTCTTTCAAGAAATATGTTTTGCTGTGCAGTTTTGTGGCTCTTCCAATTCCACTCACTGGCGTTTGGACGGGTAGTTTAATCGCAGGCATGAGTTCACTCAAAAAAGGCTATTCAATGATTGCAATCACAATCGGAGCTCTCATTTCAAGCGGAATTATAACTCTTCTTTGCACAGTTTTTGAAAGTTCAATCACATATATTCTTCTCGCTTCGCTCATTATAATTATCGCCTTCCTTGCACTTGACTTACTTCTCAACATCATCCGCTCAGCCAGAAAGGGTGACAAATCAGAAAGAAAACATTTCAAAAAAATATCACTCAAAAAAGAAAAAGACCTCGCTTAAAAAGGTCTTTTTTTTATCTCCAATATTTTATTAGCATTGCACGTTTAACATAGTATCTGAATGGAAGCACCATGATAACAGCAACAAGTGGAATTATAACTGAGGTTGCAAACTCGGCAAAATTGTTTGTGGTCAATCCAAATCCAAAATTTGCGCCAACAATCACGCCAGCCAATATAATCGTCAGTCCCCAAATATAAAGTTGCCTCATCATTGGATTTGGCTCCCAACTTGTATGCCTTGCATAGTTGTAACCCTGAAAAGCCACATCAACAAGATATAGGGCAGGGAACAAAATGAACAAAAAGTTTGTTTGGCTTGAAATAAATCCAACCGAATTTAAAACAGCAAAAGCGATTGCACTAAGTCCAGCAAACACCGCAAACACGATAACACTTGTTATGAAATTGAGCTTATTTGTGTTGTGGCAAACCTTGCTTGTTGCCTTTTGGTAGGAATTAAACTTGATGTTCTGATTTCTATAATATCCTTTGAGGTCATTGTAGTCATAAAGCACATTAGCCGTTTCTTCATCTTCGCTCTGACCAGTCTTGCTTTTCGCATAAATACGAGAAATAATTTCTTTATGTGAAGGGTCAATCGAAATGTCACGCTTTGGAGCAGGGAGTTTTTCCTTACCAGAATTCGCATCTATTTTAAGTCTTGGTGGTTCAATTTTTCTGGCTTTCATAACACTCGCATCACTCATGCGAGAAGTTATGAACACTCCATCATCTTCATGCACTGGAACTGATACTTTCTCTTCAACTTTTTCCTCTTTGTTTATCATTGAGAAAAATTCTTCACTTGTCATACGATTGTTATATTTATTTTTGTTTTCGATAAGAGAGTTTTTAAATTCCTCAACCTTCTGTTTCGTTCGTTCCTCAGAGTCGCGAAGTGGCGCTTCAACAGAAATTGCAATTTGATCCTCTGCAAAACTTCTTCTGCGTCTGTAACGATTGATGTCTTTGGAAATATCGTAAATGCGCCTGTTATATTCATTCGCATCATCTTTGCTTAAAAACACAGCGTCATTTTTCTCTTCAACCTTTGCTTCTTTCATTTCTTCAACTTTCTCTTCAACTGGTTGAGCGATAGGCTCTGCCACAGTTTGAATAGGCGCTGAAACAGATTTATTCTCCACAAAAGTAGGTGAAGGCTCAATAAAAGTTTCCATTTCAACTCTTTCTTCAATTTGAGAAGAACTTTCATTATTGTGAGTTTTATTCTCGTCCATTTCGCTATGCTTATCTTTAAATAAAGCGGTTTCAAATTGCTCCTGCATAAGTTCTTGATAATTTTCTTTTTTTGTTTCTTGTGGGGCAGGTTTAGGTTCATTCAAAGACGAAAAATCAAAGAAGTCACTCATATCTTCTTCATCTTCCTCGCTAAAAAAGTTTTCTTCTGAAACTTGGCTTTCAAAGGTTTGAGTAGGCTGAGTTTGAATTCTCTCTGGCTTGATAAGTTCAATAGGTTCGTTATCACCACGGAAATCTTTGAACACGTCAATATGATTGCGCTCAAATTCTTCTTTAAGTTCCTCATAAGTCACACGGCCTTTGTCAGTGATGCTGTAATATCTACGGTTTGGCCCAAGCTCACTTGCACGCATGTAAGAAGAAACCTGACCTTGCTTTTCCATACGTGTCAAGTTTGAATATACGCTTGGCTTTTTGAGATCGACATTGCCACTTGTGCGAGCCTTAATCTCAGTGATAATGTCAAGACCATAAAAGTCGCGTTCGAGCAGACAGTTGAGTATTAAAAATGAAAGTTGACCTTTTGCATATAATTCCATATTTTCCCTCGTATAATTTGATTATACTAACTTTTAGGGTATATGTCAAACAATTTAAGCTTAATTTATATATAAATTAAATTCACTAGTATGCAATGCATAATAGTCATTTCGCTTGCGCATTTTTTATAAAAAGAGTATAATGAAATTATGAGAAAAATTATAAGAGAAAAAAGAAAAACATTATCAATTTCAGTTGATAGAGATGGCAACATTATTGTCAAAGCGCCTTCCAAAATAAAAGAAGCAGACATCAATAAATTCTGCGAAGAAAAATCGTCATGGATAGAAAAACAACAAAAAAGACAAGCAAAAATCTGTGCTTTCAAAGAGAGTTTCGACTTTGAAAACTATATCTATATTCTAGGAGAAAAGACCAATCCCGAACAGATAAATCTGTCTTACGCTATTTCCAAAAAGCACAAAAACTTTGACTCAATATATTCCGATCTTGCACAAATGCTTCTGCCAATGGCAAAAGAAAAAGCAGAGGAACTGGATTTTAAGCTTGGAACAGTAAAACTGACAAAATCAAAACGATTTTGGGGGAGTTTAGACCGCCAAAAGAATATGAAACTCAACTATAAACTGGTTATCTTGCCACAAAGGCTTGTTGATTATGTGATTATTCATGAGCTTTGTCATGGAGTTGAATTAAATCATTCACCAAAATTTTGGGAGCTGGTAAAAAATCACTGTCCAGATTATAAAAAACTCAAAAAAGAACTTGAACTTTATGGATTCTTGTTTGATAACTAAAAATTAAGAAAGGGTTATTAAGACTCTTTTTTATTAAAGTTAGCAAAAACTCAGGGGAGAGCTGTCAGAAAAAGTCATTGCTAAAAAATTTACGCAATGACTTTTTTCACCTTAATTATTGCCTAAAAACTTTTGGCAATAATTAAGTGCGACTGAAAACTTTGTTTCAGTCCTGACAGCTCCTATTAAATTAAGTATATTAAATTTATTTATTGAACAATCATAATACAACACTCAAACTTTGACATGACATAACTTCGGTTAGTGTCAAAAAAATAGGTGATCTTTATTTTTACAAGGGGAGTTTAATTTTTATAATAGGTTATTAATAGAAAAATTATATTAAAGAGAAGGGGACTTTATCTTCTTAATTTTCACTATTATATTTTTCACTTTTGATTCATAAATTCTTCACCTTAACTCCATTTTTATGTTAGGTAGGGGCGCTCAGTTTTTTACAACTTGGACTCCAAAATTTCCAAATTTTTACAATTTTCCCAACATTTTTCCTAATTGCTCCATCTGCTATCTATGCGTAAAAGACAACTTTTACGCATAGATAAGCGCATACTAGCGCTAGAATATGGTCTATTATGTTATTTTTTTATAACAAATAAAAATACGCATTTTTATAATTTCTGCGTATTTTTATTTATATTTGCTTTTTTTAATTTTTTATATTTTTAATCAGTTTTAAACCAATTAAACCTGCAAATCTATAAGCGAATTCATAAGCTTTGAATGTCCAAACGCGCTATTACCACAAAGCTTATCTTTAAAAATTGACTTTCCAGAAATGATTGATTTGAAATCTTTTATAGATTTAACTGTGAAATAATTTACAATTTTAACAAAAGACTTATAAACATCTTTATTGTCAAACAATTCATCTGGACAGTTGCAAAACAAACTCTCAACAAAAATTTGATTTGGCATAACATTATTCACATCAAAATATAAAACATTATAAATCTTGATTAAGTCAATCAAAACATCTCCAACTTTGTCTAATTTCAAATTAAGCGCGCTTATACGATTTGAAATATTTATGTCAAGATAGCCTTCTTTTTTACCAAGAAAATATTTAAATTTTTCGCCATCAAACAATGTAACATAAATTATAATCTGCGTGTTCGATCCAAATTCTTCCTTTCCAACGATACGAATCATATTATTATCGAGATAAATTAATGTTGTTTTGGTTAAATTTTTTGAAAATGTAAGCTGTAAATCTTCTGACAAATTGAAAAGACTATATTTTGATGGATCAAAAGTTATTTTTTTGTTATTTTGCTTTTCGCTGGCTTTACGCATTCTCTTTTCAGCACGTTTTTTTGAGCCTCTTGTGCGCCAAGCATAGATAACTTTATCCTTTAACTCCTTCCAAATTCTTGTTTCCTTTCTGGTATTTAAATCTATTTGAACATTGTCAACGCCTAGAAAATAAACAAAACGTGAATTATCCGTCATCGCTCCACTTAAAAGTTCATTTGCCGATTGCAAAACAACATTTTTTGTGCTGACATAAGATACCATGGTCGAAAGATCCTCAATAACATCTCTCACAAGCGATTGAACTTTTGCGTCAACAGCGTCAACATAAGAAGAATTGTCATTTCTGACAATTCCTTCAATCATTTGCTTTGATATCGAGTTATTTTTCATAAAATCCCCCTCATTTGTAGATCAAAAAACGATGTATTGCGCATAATCTTACAGTCAAAAGTTATGCA
>CAOJNR010000053.1 GCA_948439925.1 uncultured Clostridia bacterium | reverse complement strand
TTTAGTTGATCTATCTCATTATCAAGCGCTAGATAAATTTTAATATAATCCACTTCTTCTGGCTCTATCGGTTCAGTTGGTTTCTCTTCTGGTTGTTCTGGGTTTATTGGTGTATCAGTGTTATTATCCGAATCATTGTTGTCATCTTCATCAAAGTTGGGTTTATCTGGGCTTTCCTCGCCAGGAATGTTGTCATCATCAACATTGTCATTAAAATCATTATCACCATTGTTTTCACCACTGCCAACATCTTGGTCAGGTTTATCATTTTCGTCTTTATTAACATCTTCACTTAATCCAGGTTGTGAAATTGGTGGAATTTCTTTGCCGAAATGGATTCCAAAACCTATTCCAATACCACTTAAAATGACAAAACCCAAGATAAAAAGTGCCAAGAATTTACCTTTCATAAGTTAAACATTTCCTTTCTTTTTTGACACATATAATTACAATTCGACATGTCACGACATTAGAGATATTATCTTATTTGCACTGTTTTGTCAAATGATATCATGTTGTTCTTTAAATATTTTCATAAATATTTTTTATTTGTTTTAAAATAAAACAGTATTTATTTTTTACAGAAAAAAAGACCAAAATCATTGGTCTTTTTTTTATCTTTGTTTTATTATCCAAAGATGAAAGTGATTCTAATACCTGATCCTTCCCAAGCTCCACTAGCCTTTTGAGCAAGAGTTAAGAAAGTTTCATCTTTATCTAATGGTAAAGCATTCTCAACGCCTCCATTTTTTTCAAAACTAACCTCTTTCAAAGTTACTGTTTTGCCTACACTATCTTTTCCTGCATATTCTGCATAACTATTGTATCCAAGCAATTTCTCAAAAATTTTATCTTCAAGTTTAATTCCATCTGCATCATCACTGAATTCTATAATCTTAGATGTTTCTCGAATAGCAGTCTTATTCCCACTTTCGTCAATACCGACAACTCCAATAGTTATATCAGATTCATTTCTACCAGCGTTTGCAGTAAATATTACATTGATTGAATTGCTTGTAGCCTTAACATTATCAGCTTCATTCCCAAACTCCCAAACAGCAACGCCTTCTGTTGAACCATCAATAATAACAGAGCTAAGAGTTGTTTCATCAGCGTTTACAAAATCGTTTCCACTCTTTGTATAAATCACATCGCCAACTTTGATTCCTTTGAAAGTGTATCCAGTTCTTGTGAATTGGTCAGCACCTGTTACGCCATCAACATCAATTCTGCATTGAAGTTCTTTAACTTCGTCAGATGAAGCGTGGAATTTAACATTCATTTTAAAAGTTCCAATTTCTTCAACAAGTTTAATATTAAGTGGTGCTGTGCTGAAATCTTTGTTTATAAGGTTCGCAATGAATACTTCATCAATAACAGTTCCGTCATCTTTGCTTACAAAACCTGCAAGTCTATAACCATGAGTAATATTTGCACTAAGCTCTTCTGCTGTTTTAAGAGTAAAGTTTGCGAATTGTTCTTCATTATAGTGCTTTGTTTCTATAACATTATCATTAACATCATAATAAGTCACAATCTTTTCATCACTGAAAACTGGTTCAACATTGATTGTCACCGCTGACGCATCAGCACTTGACGCATTGAAAGTTGCAGTGTTGAAAAATCCGCTTTCGTTTTCCACTGTCCAGCCAATAAATGTGCTTTCTGATTCACTACCAGCTGGCGCTTGTGGCAAATTCTGACCATATACAAAAGTTCCATTGAAGCTTTCAAAGCCTTTGAATCTAATGTTATAAGTCTTCTCCACACATACAGCAGTAAGGTTAGAGTTCACATCTGCAATAGTGTAAGTAAATCTTGCATCTTTTGAAACTGGATCACTTTCTGGTTTAAAAGTATCTTTCGTGCCGTTAAACCAACCAATGAAATAATATCCTTCGCTTTCAAAAGTGAGTTCAACTTGGCTGTTTTTAACAGCTGTGAATTTTGTTGACTCTTCACTATTGATAAGCACCTTTGCAGATGCATTTGCATTGTTGTTTCCTGAAATAAAAAGATTGAGTGTGCAAGCAGATGACTCAGTCACGCCAAGTGCAGTTGCAACAATAGCAAGCGGAAGCAAAACAACAAAAGCGCAAACAGCTAAAATTTTAATTAAATATTTTGACATATGCCCTCCAAATTAACAATATTATAGCACATTAAAATAAATTTTTCAATACCTAAATAGAAAAAAGTATTAAAAAATTTGTCTTCTATTTAATATTTTATATGAAAACGTCAGTTTTATGTTATTTATTTTTATTTATCTTAACATTTATCGACAAACTTCGACAGCTGCCAATCAATTTAATTTTCAAAAATTAAGATAAAATTGAAAAAAATAATAAGCAAAATACAAATTTAGGTTAAATCATTAAACAAAACGGAAAATATTGTTTGCCTTTTGAAACCTTATCTTGTATAATGAAAAATATAAGGAGAAAAACAATGAATAATTTATGGAACAAACAAGTTCAATCAACTGAACTTCTCTATTTCAGCCGTCTTGAAAGTTTCAACGAAATAACAAAAAACACGTTTTTTAAACTTCTTCAAGTAAAAGAAGGCATGAAAATTCTGGAAGTTGGTTGTGGAGGCGGAACTTTTTGCAATATAATAAAACAAAATTTTCCAACTTGTAAAGTTTATGGAATTGACCTTGACACAGACCACATAGAATTTGCCAAGAAAAAAGCAAAAGAACTTAAAGTTGACGTCAACTATTCAGTCGCAGATATCAATAAGCTTCCTTTCAAAAATGGAGAATTTGACCTTGTCTACTCTCATACAGTCGTCGAGCATTTGCCATTCAAAAATTTTATAAAGGAACAAAAAAGAGTCCTCAAAAAAGGCGGCAAGTTGATAATTATGCGTGTTTTGATGGAAGAAAAGAATAACGCTGACCAGCCATTTTTAGTCTGCGAAGATGAAATCAATGCTTGTTATGGTAAAATGGAATTTGAGCCTCAAACTATATCACCTGCTAAATATCTTGAAAGCCCAAATCTCACCATGCAACACTTGGAAGAGAATGGCTTTAAAAATATCGACGTGAGTTTTGATAGAATTGTTTACTACAACCCAGACTGCACTACTAAAACCATTGCGAAAAAGCAAATTAAAAGAAATTATGAAACAAAACTTTACTATGCTCTTTTTAATCTTCAAAAAGCAAAGAATGGCGAAAATCTCAGAGCAGAACTTTTACAACTTTTAGAGAAACAATATAAAGAAAGGCTAAAACTCTTAGAGCAAAACAAAAAAATCTTTGATTATCAGTCAACTAAAAAGGTTACATTTTCAGCCATAAAAGGTTAAATTTTCAATCAAGGAGAAATAATGGAAAAACAAGAATACTGGGCACTTTATGATGAAAATTTAAAGCCACTTAATAAACTCGTGCCAAGATATACTCCTCTTTCAAAAGATGAGTATGAATTAGGTGTTCATATATGGATTAAAACCGGCGATAAGTATTTAATTTTTAAACGCTCTGAATCAAAAAGACTTTTTCCAAACTACTACGAAATGATTGGCGGAGGGATTGACGGTTACGACACACCTCTCGCCACTGCATTACGAGAAGTTGAAGAAGAATCTGGTCTTAAACTTAAAGAAAGCGACCTCAAATTTATGTATATGGGCAAAATCAATCAAGGCGAACGCGGAATAACATTTCCGGAGCACACTTATGTCTACATGGCGACAATAGATAACTTAAAACTTGAAGATATTCGCATTGAAGAAGGCAAAAACTGCAATCCATCTTTCAAAACTAAGGAAGAAATTTTAAAACTGATTAAAGAAAACAAATTTATTCCTGTTGTCCAATATGAAGACAAAATTGAAAAATTGTTTTAATAAAAGAAGAGCTAAACTAGCTCTCTTTTTTTATTCTATTAACTTAATCATCCCCCAATCAAATATCTCACAACAAGTTCAAAGCTTTCATCATCAAATTCGTAGGTTGTTGTGTAGGTTTCATTCCCTTGTGTGAATTCACCGCCATTGATATAGTCTTCAAACATAATTTTGATTGTTTCAAAACTATCTATGATACCCAACATCAACAGTTCGTCCATATTAAAGGACAGTGTGTAGGTCACATTTTCAATATCTTTAAAACTATGACCTTCCACAGGCACAAAGGTTAATGCTTCGTAATGTTCTTTTAGTTGATCTATCTCATTATCAAGTGTCTGATAAATTTTGATATAATCCACTTCTTCTGGCTCTATCGGTTCAGTCGGTTTCTCAGGTTCAACTGGAACTTCTGGATTAACATCAGGTTTTGTGTCGTCATCAACACTTGGTTCGTCTGGTTTATCTTCATCAGGATTGTTTTCTTCCTCCTTATTATCACCACTGCCAACATCTTGGTCAGGTTTTTCATTCCCGCCATGGTTTATATCTTCACTTAATCCAGGTTGTGAAATTGGTGGAATTTCTTTGCCGAAATGGATTCCAAAACCTATTCCAATACCGCCTAACATGACAAAGCCCAAGATTAAAAGTGCCAAAAATTTACCTTTCATAAGTTAAACATCTCCTTTCATTTTTGACACATTAAATTACAATTCGACATGTCACGACATTAGAGATATTATCCTATTTGCACTGTTTTGTCAAATGATATCATGTTGTTTTTTTAATATTTTTTTTGATATTATAAAAGAAAGATAGTTTTAATTAAAAAAATAAGAATTTTTGCTAATTTAAAATGCTTTCAAGCGTCTTTTTTGATTTTTCTTCCAATTCTTGCATTTTTATCAGAATTATTTTTAACTGCCTTTCATCATTAATGTCAATCTTGCTTTGAATTTGAGTCAGCTCTTGCGCCGTCTTTTCAATCTCAATAATTTTCTCGCAAGCAATTTGAATTGCATCCAAAATGTCGTCACTTAGATTTTTATCTTCCTTTTGAAGATTGTATAAACTTATGCACAAATCGGTGTTGTCACTGATGTTTGTCTTTAACATATCAATCTCTTGCAGTATGTCTAAAACATGCTCAGCATTTTCAATCCCGTCCGCTGAAACAGTTTCTTCTTCATCATTTAAATCAAGTTCTTTACTCACAATAATTCTCCTTTTCACTTTATTTCAATTAAAATAGGACTATGGTCTGAGCCTTCAAGTTCAACTTTTTTCTGTTTTATCAGTTCATATTTATACTGCCTATTCTCTTCCTTAGGAACAAATGCCCAGTCTGCATTCACGTTGCATTCAGTTTTGTATCCATGATAAGAATTAACATTAAATTTGTTCGCCCCGTCTATAATTTTGTAATTGCTTTTATATTTTAAAACTGTCCATGCCTCAGCCATATTAGGCACCATATTCATATCGCCTACAAGCAACTTATAATCAACGTCTTGCTTATCAAGAAAATCTAACGATTTTATTGTTCCTCGTATTTTGCCTTCGATTGAAATATAATCAGTATGAATATTCCCAACACAGAAAGTCTTTCCATCATAATCAATAGTAATAAAAACGCTGGTTCGATAATCGCTCATTCCATAATCTATAACCTGCTCTTTTAATGGTTGATACACCTCATCTTTGCCATGCGGAAGGCAACAAATGCTTTTAAGCTTAACATCCTTTCTGACAGCGACAATATTATATTGTGATAAATCGTCAGTTTTCATTGGAAACTTTTTAGGTATAGTGAACCCATTATCTTGCAAAACCTTCTGCAAACTATCTATATTGTTTTTATTCACTTCCTGAAAACAGCAGATCTTTATTTCCTTATCAGCTAAAATATCATTAAGAATTCTTTTTAAATTCTCTTGTCTTATATCCCAAGAAGGTTTCGTCTTATCTTCTTTAACACAAAAAATATTATAACTTAATATTTTCATATTTTTCTCCTACTAAATATGATACAAAATTAAATCAGTTATGTCAAATAAGTTTAAAACAAAAAGCAATCTCTTGCAGTCGGCAAACTTAGTTTGCATCTCTATAAAACAAAAAAAAACATGCTCATACGCATGGTTTAATTAACAACAGCAGTGTTCATTAGAGATACAAAGTGGCTCGCATCGCCACGCACGCTTCTTTGACTGGGCGATATCTTCCCGCGGGAAGATGGAACACAATACTTATTAAAAAAAAGCGACCTCATGAGGTCGCTTTTGAAAAATTCTTATTTAAACCATCTGGTCGATATTATGTTTTTTGCCGTTAAAAAGCTCGTCAATCCAATTTTCTCCACAATCTTTTTCTACCTGTTTTATCCAATTTGGGGTAATTGAATTATCACGAGAATCTCGACGAAACACTGTCTTAAGTCTCCAAAACATCCCATTGCGCCATTCGCTACCATAATTTTGTTTTCCGCAATAAGCAGCCACAAAATAAGCAGCGCGCCAATATTTTTCTACACTATCATATGTCCTAGCAAAACCAACTTCAAGATCTCTTGGGGCATTTGGGGCATTTCTGATTTCCAATAAAGGACAACTGTTTACATATTCAATAATATCTTCAAACCCACTATACTCTTTGACATATCCGTCTTTATATAAGTGTGATGCTGCAGGAAACCCAGCTCCTACTGCAGGGCAAAGAATAGCAAATTTGCTTTCTATTGTTGGAAAATTTACACTGATTTTTTCACATTCCTCCACTGATTGTGGGCGCTCCCAGTCTAAAGCATTAAATAATGCCAAACCAATGCAAGTATGGACACCAATAGGGCATGCTGTCATAAATCTTTCTCCTTTTATATTTATAAATATATCATATCACACTATAACTTATATGTCAATATCACAATCAAAAAAAATACCAAAAACTGATATTCTCAACATAGTGATACGAGCCTTACGCTCAGCAATTATAAAAAACAAAAAAGCGACCTCATGCGGTCGCTTTAATGGTAACCCAGCAGTGTTCTATCTTCCCGGGCCGTCGCCAGCCAAGTATTTTCGACGATGAAAAGCTTAACTTCTGTGTTCGGTATGTTAACAGGTGGATCCTTTTCTCTATCGCCACTGGATATGGTATAATCACAAGTTGCCTTGAAATTATCTTATTAATAGTTTAACATATTTTTTCAATTCTGTCAAACTTTTTACGGATCTAAATCCCTGACAACTACATAATATAATTAAAATTTAACATTAGTCTAAATTACTAAGTTTTCCGTGATTAAGCCCTCGAACTATTAGTATCGGTCAGCTACATGCATTACTGCACTTACACCTCCGACCTATCAACGTTGTAGTCTACAACGGTTCTTACTAGCTTACGCTATGGGATATCTAATCTTGTGGTGGGCTTCACGCTTAGATGCTTTCAGCATTTATCCCTTCCATACATCGCTACC